>NZ_JAVRHI010000328.1:0-96747 GCF_034105845.1 Streptomyces sp. CRN 30
CCACTCCCACCTCCAGCACCACGTCGGCTCGGCCGTCGCCTACAACGTGTGGCAGTACTGCGAGGCGAGCGGGGACGCCGAGTTCCTGCACACCAAGGGCGCCGAGATGCTCCTCCAGATCGCCCGCTTCTGGGCCGACTCCGCTGTGTACGACCCGGTCCTGCGGCGGCATCGCCTGCGCGGTGTCGTCGGCCCCGACGAGTACCACGACGCCTGTCCCGGCGCCGAGGAGCCCGGCCTGGACGACAACACGTACACCAACGTCACCGCCGCCTGGGTCCTCACCCGAACCCTGGAGGTGCTGCGCGCCCTGCCCGAGCCGCGCCGCCGCGAACTGGTCGAACGCACCGAACTCGACGGCGGCGAGCTGGAGCAGTGGGAGGACGTCTCCCGCACCCTGCACATCCCCTTCCACGAGGGCGTCATCAGCCAGTTCGAGGGGTACGGCGCCCTCGCCGAACTGGACTGGACGGGCTACCGCGAGCGGTACGGCGACATCCGGCGCCTGGACCGGATCCTGGAGGCCGAGGGCGACACCGTCAACCGCTACCGGGCCTCCAAACAGGCCGACGTCCTCATGCTCGGCTACCTCTTCTCACCGGCCGAACTGCGCTCACTGTTCGAGCGGCTCGGCCACCGTCTCGACGACGACCTCTGGCGGCGCACGGTCGACCACTACCTGGCCCGCACCAGCCACGGCTCCACGCTCAGCGGCCTCGTGCACGGCTGGGTCCTGGCCCGCGCCCGCCGCTCCGAGGCGTGGACCTTCTGCCAGGAGGCACTCAAGGGCGACGTCGCCGACCTCCAGGGCGGCACCACCGGAGAGGGCATCCACCTCGGCGCCATGGCCGGCACCCTCGACCTCGTCCAGCGCGGCCTGACCGGCCTGGAGACCCGCTCCGGAGCGCTGTGGCTGGACCCGGTGCCACTGCCCCAACTGTCGTCCTACTGCTCCGCGTTGCGCTACCGGGGCCACTGGGGCATCCGCCTCCGGCTCGAATCCGGACGACTGGAGATCGAGGTGCCCTCCTCGGACCGCTCCCCCGTGAACGTCCGACTGCCCCACCGGTCCATCACCGTTCACCCCGGGGAGACGTGGGGTCTCGCACTGGACACGTGAGCGACGGGCCGGGTCGGACCACCGACGGCCAGGTGAGTCAGGCGAGGGGGTGAGGGGTGAGTCAGGTGAGCCAGGTCAGAGACAGGGATCGACCCGTCAGGGGTGGGGAACGACGGGCACGGACAGCGGCCGGCCCTTGAGCCACGGTGCGGACTGGTCGGACCGGTCGTGCGGCGGGTTCTCCCACCGGTGGCCCACGACGTACTCGCGACGTACTCGGGGACGAATACGGTCTCGGGGACGAACACACCGACGGCGTCATGGGGATGAGTACAGGCCAGGGTGCGGACGCGGTCGACGCGGGTCGGTCACCTGCTCGCCTCCACCTCCCGGACGACTCCGTCGCTGTCGGCGGCACGCCGTACGTCCAGTTGCACCTTCGGTGCCCGCGCCAACGTGTTGGTCACCGTGCAGTGCGAGACGACCGCGCGCAGCGCGGACAGCCGCTGCGGGGACAGCGCCGCGGGGACCCGTACGGAGACCACAAGCGCGGCGACCCGCGGCGGCCTGTCGTCCGCCATGCGGAACCGGGCCCGCACCGACAGCCCCTCCCGGCTCACCCCGTGCCGGTGCAGGAAGCGGCCCGCGTAGTGCGCCGCGCACGAGGCGACGGCCGCGACGAACAGCTCCACCGGCGTGGGCGCGGTGTCTGTGCCGCCCGCGGTCAGCGGCTGGTCGACCGTCAGGACATGCCCGCGCACCCGCACCTCGTAGGCGTCGCCCGCGATCGGCACGACGTCCACGGTGCCGGACGACGAGCCGGGCTCCGGACCGGCGGCGGCCGCCTGGAAGAGCAGCAGCCCGGCCAGCCGCCTGGCCTCCTCCGGGGTGAGGGACGTCCAGGACCCGCCCGTACCGTGCGCGGGGAACGCGGTGTCGAGGACGACGCGTGCCTTGTCCGCGGGGAACTGCCGCGGCGCGAAGCGGGTGACGTTGATCGTGTGACCGGACCGTGTCTCGAGTTTCATGCCGGGCCTCCTGTACGTCACGACCCCTTCCGGGGGTCTTCCCTTCAGGGGGGTTTCTCCGTCAAGCGAGCGCGTCGAGCCGGGTGCGCAGGTTGTGGAACTGGCGGGTCTGCATGATGAAGTGGGCCGGTTCCCCCAGCAGGAGGTCGAGCGGTCCGGTCAGCCACCGGGGGCGGCCCTTCCCGCGGGTGCGGACCACCAGGCGGGTCTCGTCGAAGGGCAGGGGCCTGAGGTGGAAGCTCCAGACGCCGTCGAGCCGGGGCCACGGCAGCGGCAGCAACGCCGGGTCGAAGGAGCGTCCCGCCGCCAGGTCCACGTCGGAACGCAGCACCAGGGTGCGTTCCGGCTCCAAGCCGGCCACCGTGAACCAGGACCTGCCGTCCCGCGTCGCCAGCAGCCGCTGCCCCTCCTCCAGTTTCTGCCACTCGGGTACGACGTGGTCCGCGCTGGGCTCGCCGTAGTGGTCCAGCCGGTCCCAGCTGTACCAGCCGGCCCGGTCACCGCCCATCTGCACCAGCCAGGACCACACTTCCGCCGGCGGTGCCGGCAGCGTGACGGCCATCGTCGAGGTGGTGTCGGCGTCGGGGACGAGTTCGTCACCGGGCAAGGGCCCGGCGGCCTCCCCCGGGGTAGCGCCCCAGGTCAACAGCCTCGGCCGGAACCGCAGTACGTAGACGGCGAGAGCGGCGCCTGCCAGCGTGAGCAACGGTGGCGGGGCCCCGGGGCGTCGGCTCGTTGGTGACTTCGGCATGTCATACCTCCTGTATCGGCCGCCGCCGCGTCGTTCATTCGTGCGCGACGACCGCGACGGGTGCGGTGGAGTGTTGCAGCACCGCGTGGGCCACGGTGCCGATGTGTGCCCCGAGGCGCCCCCGGCGCACGCGCCGGCCCACGACGACCAGGGAGGCGTCACGTGCCGTCTCGACCAGGAGATGCGACGGGCTGTCGAGACGGGAGATCCTGCCGACCCCGACGTCGGGGAACTTCCGCTGCCAGGGCCGCAGTGTCCCGGTGAGGACTGCCGCCTGCCGACGGGCCATCTCACCGTTCAGGACGGCACCGGCCGCCAGGGCGTACGGGTAGGCGGACGGCAGGTGCCAGCCGTGTACCGCGTGCAGCGAGCACCGGCGGCGCCGCGCCTCCTCGAAGGCGAAGGCGAGCAGGGTGTCGTCGGGCCGCTCGGTGTCGACGCCCAGGACCAGGGGCCGGAAGGGCGTGGCGGCCGAGGGCACTCCGGCGGGGTCCATGACATGTTCGTCGGCGGCCTGCTCGCCCGCGCGTACGAGTATCACCGGCGTCGTCGTACGGCCGACCACGGACTGTGCCACCGAGCCGAGCAGCAGGCCGCCGAGTCCGCTCAGCGCCCGGGAGCCGAGGACCAGCATCTCGGCGTCGCGGGCGGCTTCCACGAGGACGGCGGCGGGTGCGCCGACCCGCTGCTCCATGATCACCTCGGCGCCGGGATGGCGCAGCGCCAGCCCCTCGGCGGCGTCCCGGGGTGTCCGCTCGTTCCAGTGCTGCCTGGTCTCGCCTCCCAGGAGCGGTGCCCGGGACGCCGGCTGCGGCACCGGCTGCCGTACGTGCAGCAGCCGTACCGGCAGATCGCGCAGCGCCGCTTCCCGCGCCGCCCACTCGGCGGCGGCCCGGCTCTCGGGCGAATCGTCGATTCCCACGGTGATCAGGCGAGGCATACCGCCCACCTCCTTGGCCCTTCACTGCGTCTCCAGCGTCTCGCTCCGCGACCGCGCCGAGCAGGGGCCACCGGTCCCGCGACAGGTCCGACGGTCCCCATCGGCGGGGCCGTCCATGCTCGACCGCAGCGCCGGTCTCGCATGACCGAAGGACCGGCACGGTGGATTCGTCGAGCACCGTCCGGCCGACTTCCCGCGCGTCGGGGAACGTTCGAGTTCTTGGCACAGAGCCATGGCTTGCCGGCAGTGGTGGGGGGCTTGCCTGTGCTGCCCGAGCCGGCTGTGGCACCGGCCGACCATGTTGAGCGCGACTGCTGTGGCCCTCAGTCCGCAGCTGTCTCCGGCGTCGCGATCACGGTCGGCGAACGTGCGATTGATCTTGCGCCGCGTGGAGTGCCGTCTCCGGGTCTCCTTGTCGCTCCGCGGTCCAGGACAGCGTCCGGTATGCCGCGACGCAGGCTTGTGTGTCGCCCAGCTCCGTGAACAGTTCGATGGCGCGCTCAGCGTGCGTACGTGCTTCGTCGCCACGGCCTTGAGCTGTGGCGACGACGCTGGGAAGCACCGCCCCGCTTCAACGGCCGGCAGGACCGGGGCCGGGACGCGCTGATCAACCGCTGCCGAGAAGCGCCTCCCGGCGGGCACCGGGCGGACGGCCACATGGCTGTGGCGGGCGCGTGGGTCCACCACGGCATCGCCCGCCGGAGCACGCACGTTCGGGACAGGCTCAGGAACAGTTCCTTGCCCTTGCCGATCAGCCGAGCGAGGGTACGGTCCCCGGCCGCAGGAGCACCGTGCCGTACGAGGTCGTCGCAACCGGCCGCCGTGCCGCCGTCGCCTAGGGCGGAGGCATGGAGGAACTCGGTCCCGGCGCGCGACAGCCACGCGCCCGGGGCAGGTCCGACCAGGAAGGACGGCGGAAGGCGTACGCAGACGGGCATCCCGACGAGTACGTACACGGGACACCCCACTGAGTACGAACGGCTGCTGCGCGACCGACCTGGTCGACGACGCCGCCCGTCACGCCTCGCACCGCGTCCCGATTCCCGTCCGGGACTCGTTCACTCCCGCGACCACGGCGGCACCCTCACGGGAGCCGCAGAAGGGGGGTCGGCCCGCAGAAAGGGGTCGGCCAGCGCGGACAGCTGGTGGGGCGGCACGGTCGGCGTCGCGGTCGATGGTGCTCTTGGCGGTCCCGCAGACGCCGGTCAGGGGTGATCGCCGCGTCCCTGGGCGGCCAGACGGGCCGGCATCCGTCCGGCTCCTGCGCGCGAACGCGTGATCCCGGTCGCCCGTGCACGCCGCAGTCGTCCGCCCTCAGGGGGAGCGGGGGAGCGTGACCCTCGCCGGTTTCCCAATGTCCGGCGGCGGGGGGGGGTGAAGTCACCCGCGTGAGCGACCGGGAGGGTGGCTGACGTGCGGATACAGCGGTCGGGTCCCAAGGTGGGGTGAGGCCCGTACACCGGTGGCCCGTGCAGCCGCCGAGCGGCGTGTGTCACCTGTCCGCGGGTCCTCTCCTCGTCGACACCGCACCCGGGCCGGGTGCCCGCCGGATCGGATGACCGCTGTGACTACTTCGCCCTTCGGGTCCGGTGACCCGTTCTCGGACCTGTTCAACCGCTTCTTCGGCACCAGCCCGGCGGCCTCCCCGCCGGCGGTCCAGCGGGTGCCCATCGGGCGCCTGCTCAGCGATGCCGCACAGGAGCTTCTGGCGACGGCCGGCGGGCGTGCCGCCGAGGACGGGGCCGATCTGGACACCGTGCACCTTCTGTGGGCCGCCGCCCAGGGCGGCCAGGGACGCCAGCTGCTGACGCAGGCGGGTGCCGATCCCGACGCGCTCGCGGCACGGGTGGAGCAGTCGCTGCCGGCCGGCGGCGGGGTGGCGGAACCACGGCTGACTCCGGCGGCGAAGCGGGCCCTGCTCAGGGCCCACGCCAAGTCCCAGGAGGCGGGTGCGTCCTACATCGGGCCCGAGCACATCCTGGCCGCGGTCGTGGAGGACCCCTCCGCCGGTGCGGCCGGGGCGCTGGGCCCGGAGGCCGCCGGAGCCCGCCGCGACCGTGGGGGGCCGGGCGGAGCCGGCGGCGGTTCGGCGGGGGGCGGGTCCAGTGCGACGCCCACGCTCGACGAGTACGGCCGCGACCTCACGGAAGAGGCCCGCGCGGGACGCCTGGATCCGGTGGTGGGGCGGGCCCAGGAGATCGAGCAGACGGTGGAGATCCTCTCTCGGCGTTCGAAGAACAACCCGGTGCTGCTGGGCGACCCGGGGGTCGGCAAGACCGCGATCGTGGAGGGCCTCGCGCAGCGCGTGGTCTCCGGCGATGTGCCCAAGACCCTGCGGGGCAGACGGGTGGTCGCCCTGGACCTGCCGGGGCTGGTGGCCGGTTCGAAGTACCGGGGAGAGTTCGAGGAGCGCCTGAAGAAGGTCATCGACGAGGTCACCGAGGCGCAGGAGAGCATCATCGTGTTCATCGACGAGCTCCACACGGTCGTCGGTGCCGGTGGGGGCGGCGAGGGGGCCATGGACGCGGGGAACATCCTCAAACCCGCCCTGGCGCGCGGCGACCTCAGCGTGGTCGGCGCGACGACGCTGGAGGAGTACCGCAAGCACATCGAGAAGGACGCCGCGCTGGAACGCCGCTTCCAGCCGGTGATCGTGCCGGAGCCCACCGTCGACGAGACCGTGGAGATCCTCCGGGGTCTGCGTGACTCCTACGAGGCCCATCACGGCGTGCGCTTCACCGACGCGGCGCTGGAGGGCGCGGCGGTCCTCTCCGACCGCTACATCACCGACCGGTTCCTGCCCGACAAGGCCATCGACCTGGTGGACCAGGCGGGGGCAAGAGTGGCGCTGCGCGGCGGCGATGACAGCCCCGAGGCGGACGAGGCCCAGGAAGAACTGACCCGGCTGAACCGGGAGAAGGACGAAGCCGTCGACAACGAGGAGTACGAGCGGGCCGCCGAGCTCAAGGGACAGATCGACGAGACCCGGCGCAGGCTCTCGGGCCTGGACGGCGAGCGCGCACCCGTGGCAGAGGTCACCGAGGAGGACATCGCCGAAGTCGTCTCCCGGCGCACCGGCATCCCGGTCGCCCAGCTCACGGCCACCGAGCGGGAAAGGCTGATCCGGCTGGAGGAGACCCTGCACGAGCGGGTGATCGGCCAGGACGAGGCGGTCACCGCGGTGGCACAGGCCGTGCGGCGGGGCCGCGCGGGGATGGGCGACCCCGACCGGCCCACCGGCAGCTTCCTCTTCCTCGGGCCCACCGGCGTCGGCAAGACCGAACTCGCCAAAGCCATCGCCGACATCCTCTTCGGCCAGGAGGACCGGCTGATCCGCTTCGACATGAGCGAGTTCCAGGAGCGCCACACCGTCTCCCGCCTCGTCGGCTCGCCTCCCGGATACGTGGGTTACGACGAAGCCGGGCAGCTCACCGAGGCGGTCCGGCGCAAGCCGTACAGCGTGCTGCTGTTCGACGAGGTGGAGAAGGCGCACCCGGACGTCTTCAACCTGCTGCTCCAGGTTCTCGACGACGGCCGGCTGACCGACGCGCAGGGCCGTACGGTCGACTTCCGCCAGACCGTCGTCATCATGACCAGCAATCTCGCCTCGCAGCTCATCCTCAACCACCACGGCGACGTGGACGAGATCCGCGACGACCTGATGGCCGAACTGCGCGGCCATTTCCGTCCCGAATTCCTGAACCGCATCGATGAGGTGGTCGTCTTCCACGCGCTCACCCGGGAGAACCTCGTGCGGATCGTCGACCTGCTGCTGGAGCGCAGTCGCCGCAGGCTGCACGCGCAACAGGTCGGTCTCGAGGTGACCGAGGGCGCCAAGGAATGGCTCGCGGAGCAGGGCTATCAGCCGGAGTTCGGTGCCAGACCGTTGCGCCGCACCATCCAGACGGAGCTCGACAACCGGCTGTCCAACATGCTGCTGGACGGCCAGGTGGGCCCCGGCGACACCGTCACCTGCGATGTGCGGGAGGACCGGCTGGAGTGCGAGGTCACGCCCGGCGGCCGGGAGGGGAACGCCGAGCCGGTGACAACGGACTGACCACGACGTCCACGCGGTGAGGACCGGCTTCTTGGCCGTCGCCTGTCATCAGTACGGTGACCGGGTTTCCCAGGGGCCCCGGGGGCTCTCTCCGGGGAGCCCCCCGGGGCCCTTCGGGGAGCCCCCGGGGAGGACGCCTTCGAGCTGCTGCGCAGGCAGGCGACGGCCGAGGGACGCGCCCTGGCCGCCGCTGCCACCCGTATCATCGCCGGCGCCCAGCCGGGCCGCCCCCTCTGACCACGCCCGCCTCACCCCGCCTCCAGGACGGCGACGGCCTGCACAGGGCATCCCCTCACGGCCTCCAGCAGCATCGGATCACCTCGGCCGTCCTCCGATCCCGGACGCACCACCCCGTATCCGTCGTCGTCCTGGTCGAACACCGCCGGGGCAGTCAACGCACACATTCCGCTGCCGACGCAGCTTTCACTGTCGATGGTCACGCGCACGGACATCAAGACCGCCTCTCCAGACAGACACCACCCGGCACGACACAAGGTCACGCTCAGGCCATGCCGGCCATGTTCCCGCACAGGCCGCTCACCGGCATCAACCGACACTGTCCGTCGCCGCCCTCACGGCTTCAGGACGACCTTCTCGCAGCGGTCCTTCTTGTTCTTGAACAGGTCGTAGCCGGCCGGTGCCTCGGTCAGGGGCAGCCGGTGGGTGATGATCCGGGTGGGGTCGATCTTGCCCTGCTCGACCATCCGCAACAGCGGCTTCATGTACTTCTGCACATGGCACTGTCCGGTGCGCAGGGTCAGCGACCTGTTCATCCAGGCACCCGCCGGGAACTTGTCGACCAGCCCGCCGTAGACGCCGATGACCGAGACCACGCCGCCGCTCCGGCAGGACATGATGGCCTGGCGCAGGGCGTGCGGCCGGTCGGTCTCGGAGCGGACCGCCTGCTTGGCACGGTCGTAGAGGTTGACGTGGGAGGCACCGTGGGTGGCCTCCAGGCCGACAGCGTCGACGCACTTGTCCGGGCCCCGGCCGCCGGTGAGTTCGAGCAGGGCCGACCGTACGTCGGTGTCCTCGAAGTTGATGGTGGTGTAGCCCTGGGCGGCGGCCATGTCGAGCCGGTAGGTCTCCTTGTCGATGGCGATGACCTGCTCCGCGCCCAGGACCCGGGCGCCGTCCATGGCGAACTGGCCGACCGGCCCGGCACCCCAGACGGCGACGACGTCACCTTCCTCGATGTCGCACATGTCGGCGCCCATGTACCCGGTCGGCAGGATGTCCGACAGGAAGAGCACCTGCTCGTCGGTCAGGTCCGACTCGATCTTGAGGGCGTTGGCGTCGGCGAGCACCACCCGCGCGTACTCGGCCTGGCCGCCGGCGAAGCCGCCGGTGAGATGCGAGTACCCGTAGATGCCGCAGGTGGGATGACCGAACATCTTCTCCGAGATGCCGGCGTTGGGGTTGCTGTTCTCGCAGCACGAGTACAGCTCCCTGCGGCAGGACGCACAAGCGCCGCAGGCGATGGGGAAGGGCACCACGACCCGGTCGCCGACGCGCAGTGTGCCGTCGCCGATGCCGGGGCCGACCTCGACGACCTCTCCCATGAACTCGTGGCCCAGGATGTCGCCCTTCTCCATGGTGGGCACGTAGCCGTCGACCAGATGGAGGTCGGAGCCGCAGATCGCCGTCGAGGTGATCTTCACGATGGCGTCGCGGCTGTTCAGGATCGAGGGGTCGGGGACGTCCCGCACCTCGACGGAGTTGCGTCCCGTCCAGCAGTTGGCCTTCATGCCAGGGCCTCCTTCAGCTTGTCCTCGGTCAGCGGCCGGGCCGGGTGCTGCGGGAACTCGCCGCGGGCCCGCTTGCCGCCGGGTGCGCCCTCGGAACGGACGACCTCACCGGTCTCCGCGATCTGCTTGAAGCGACGAAGGTCGTCGTCCAGCTGCTGGTGCGGCTCCTCGCCGAAGTAGCGCGCCGCCTCCTTGCCCAGCGCTCCGCCGGGCAGTTCGTAGCGCAGGGACGCCCGTATCTCCGTGCCCTGGCCGCCGGGGGCCGGCCCGAAACGGACTTCGCCGGAGTTGTCGATGTCGGCACCGTCCACCGACCGCCACGCGATCAGCCGGCCGGGGATGTCCTGGGTGATCTCGGCGTCCCATTCGACTGTCCTGCCGAACGGCGCGTCGGCTCGCCAGTGACTGGTGCGCGCGCCGGTCACGCGGACCTCCTCCAGGTGCGCCATGAAGTCCGGCAGTTTCTCCAGATCCTTCCAGAGGGCGTACACCTCGTCCGGGGGCCGGGTGACGGTGGTGGCCGCGGTCAGTTCCATGGGGGTGCTCCTGCGCGTGCGGGTCACGGCCGCGTAGACGTCCGTGACGGTGATGGCGGTGACCGCGGCCGTCGCCGCGACGGTGCGTCCGAGGCCGCGACCGTCGTGGTTCCTCAAGGCTCGGGCGAGCATCGCCAGGTCCATGAGGTCCCCGCCGACGCGGCCCCAGAGCCAGACGGGACGCGGCCGTCCCAGCAGCCCGGCCGCCGCCGCCAGTTCGCGCACGCCGACGGCGGTCGTGAGCGAACGGTGCCGGGGGGCGTCGCCGACGCCCAGGGCCCGCGCGAAGCCGGCCGGGGCGAGGACCTGGGGCGTTCCCAGGGCCGCACTGGCCCAGCCGAGGCCACGTACGAGCGGATCGTGCCGCAGGCCGGAGGGTGAGCGGGTATCGGTCGTCATCGGTGCTCCTCACATGCGGTGAGGTGTTCAGGGAGCGACGAGCCGTTTCAGCGGGGGGCGGTGAAGGGCCCGTGCCGGACGATGCCGGAGTATCCGCGTGGTGCGCGTCCAATCCTCTACGGCCCTCGGAACTCCCGGCAGGCTCCGAGAGCCGGCCGGCTAGTCCTCGTCGGTGTCCAGCATGCGGCGGCGTTCCTGTTCACGCTTGGAGTAGGCGGCTGCCCGGATCGCCTCGTCGCTCTCCAGGCCCGATCCCAGCGCCCCGCCCACCGTGGCGACCGAAGCGACGAACCAGGCCAGCGTCCAGTACTCCGCGGCGTGCAGCGGGGTGCGTGTCAGGGAGGCGAACACCTGGCCGTTGAGGATGAAGAGCGCCCACACCAGGTTGATGACCAGCAACCCGGCGTAGCAGACGAGCACCCCGATACCCACGGTCACGACCGTCGACGCGTTGTAGAGAGCTGCCCGCTTCCTCTCCTCCGGCGAGTGCGCTGTCGACCGGTGCCACAGGCGCGCGTCCACGATCAGCCAGCCGATCATCAGTGCGATGGAACCGACCATGGCGATCACGAGTCGCGGAGTGTCGAGGGATGCGGCCAGACTCCAGAGTGTGGAGTTCACGGTGGCGATCGCCCCCGTGGCGAGTGCGGCCGCCAGGGCCTTCGAGAGTCCCGGAACCAAGCGCCACGGCCGGTTGGCCCGGACCATACCGCCGAGCACCCGCAGGTAACCACGCGGACCGCCGACGACATACCGGAGATCCGCGGCTTCCTCGTCGCCGACCGGGGCCCGGTGAACAGGCGTAAGGCGACTGGTGCAGTCTCCCGGCGACCGGCGGTGGCCGGTCCCGTCGGCCTCGGCGGTCTGCGCACCGGCCAGGCTGAGCACGGCCTTTTCAACCGCCCGCCGGGCCCTCCTGTGCAGACGCAGACCCCCCAGCGAGGGGAGGGACAGAAGCGCCAGGCCGTGTTCATGACTCAGCTCCACGACGAGCTTGCGCCCCTGTGAGTGCAACGGCAGGTCGGTGAGGGCCACAACGATGTCCCAGTCCTCCGTACGCCCGCGGTCCAGGACCCGGCGTATGAGCGTGGGCAGGTCCTCGGTCCCTGCGGTGAAGGGCTCACTCACCACCTTGACGTCGTACCGGCGCTCCTGGCCGGACGCGTCCGCGAGCCGAGCGGGGAGGTCCCTGGCCATGCGCCGCGCGACTTCCGTGGGCGCGTCCGGGTCCGCCAGAAGGGTCACGACCGTGACGTTCCGCGACGACTCACCCATGACGGCCTCTTTCTGTCGGCTGGCCCGACGTTCAGCAGTGCCCAGAAGATCGCCGCCATAACTCAGGCTCCAGTGACCGCTCTCCCTTCAGCCGCTCCCCCTTCGGCTTGTCAGCTCGAAGCGATGCGGAACTCGAATTCGGGGCGGTCCCACGGCACGGCGGGTGGGTTCGCCTGCGCGGTTCCGGTCCGTACCGCGCCGGCACGGTGGTAGAAGCCCTCGGCGGGAACGTGCGACACGACCTTGACCCGGTCGAGCCCGGCGGCGCGGGCCTCGGACCGCATGTGCATGACGAGCGCCAGCCCGATGCCCCGTCCTTGCGCGTCGTCGGCGACGAACAGCAGGTCGAGCTCGGGTGGAGCGAGGACGAGCGAGTAGAAGCCGAGGACCCGGCCGTCCTGCTCGTCGGCGCCCACGGCCACGAAGGTGCGGTGGGCCTCGATGTAGTCCGGGCCGACCCGGTAGTCCGCGACGGTGGCCGCGTACTTTCCGGTGTAGGCACCGGAGCCCCGCACGAGCCGCGTGAGCCGTCTGGCGTCCCGCGCGACGGCCCTCCGTATCGTGACCGGCCGGCTGGGCGGGGAAGTACGCGAACTCACCGGTGAAGTATCGCGCACCGGGTGGCGCCACCGAGCGGCAGGTCGGCGGCTCGGGCGGTACCGGGTCGGCCGCCACCCCCGAGCCGGCCGGTAGTCGGCCCCGGATCGGCCCGGTAGTCGGCCCCGGGCCGGGCCGGTAGTCGGCCCTGTGCCGGGCCCGGTAACCGGCAGGCCGGTTCTCCGTCTGGCGGTCATGTAGTGGCGGGCGTAGAGAGGGAGGTCGACCCAGGGAGGCCGTCGTGGACAGGATCATCGACAAGGGCACGTTCCGGGACGCGTTCAAGAACCAGGCCGTCGCCGTCTCCGCGCTGCCGGCGGGCGCGGGGCGGCGGCTGGCCGAGCGGGCCAACGCGGCGGCGGGACCGTCGGACGCCGTGCTGCGGACGAAGGCCGAGTTCAGCGCGGTGTACGACCTGCTCCTCGCCGAGCAGGCCGGACAGGGGGACGTGCCGGACACCACGGCCCCCGGCGTTCTCGTGCGGGCGGGCGCGGACGGGCAGCTCACCGCGGTCGGACGGATGGTGGACGAGTACCTCGGGGCGGCAGAGGACAAGGCCGAGTTCTTCGCGGGGGACATGTATCAGGTCAGGGTCACCGGCTGGCCGGCCGGTGTGCTGACCGCCGACGAGGTGACGGTGGCGCCCGACGGGGCCCGGCTGACCCTCGCCCGGAGCGGCTCCTCCGACTCGCTGCTGTCGACGGGCGCGTTCTCCATGGTCAACAGCGGGAATCTGACCGCGCACGCGCCCAAGCGCTCCTGGAAGATCGACTTCGAGGTCGGTACGAGCGAGGACCGGCTGTACGGCATGGAGCGGGTCAACCTCAAGGCGATGTACAACGACCCCTCGCAGATGCGGGAGGCCGTGGCCTGGCGGCTGCTGGAACGCGCCGGCATCCCCGCGTCGCAGCACACCTACGCCACGTTCTCGATCGACGACCGCTACATGGGACTGTTCTCGGTCATCGAGCAGGTCGACAAGAAGTTCCTGAAGGACCACTTCGGCAAGAACTCCGAGGGCAACCTCTACAAGGCGTACTGCGGTGACATCGGCTGCGCGACCCTGGAACACCGCACCGGCAAGGACGGGGACGACAGCGGCCGGCAGTACTTCACCCCGGGCAGCGGTGCGGACGACCGCACGTACCGGCTGAAGACCAACGAGGACGACCCGTCGGCCAGCACCTACGACGACCTGGCGGAACTCGTCCGGGCCGTGAACGGGGTGCGGCTCGCGGGCGGTGCCGACCGGTTCGGGACGGACGCGTTCCGCGAGTCGGTCGAGTCCGTGCTGAACGTACGGGCGTTCCTCCGCTGGGCGGGGGCCAACGTCCTCCTCGGCAGCTGGGACAACTACTTCGCCACGCCGTCGAACTACTACCTCTACAACTCCGGGCGGCTCGGCGACCCCGGCGGGTTCATGTCCCGCCCCTACTTCACATTCGTCCCGTGGGACTACGACAACAGCTCGGGTATCGACTTCTTCTCGACGCCGTGGCAGTACACGGACCTGCTGGACTGGCCGGAGGCGACCCGCGCGTACTGCCGGATCAACCACGCGCCGCACGCGGTGTCCCAGCTGCCGCTCCTCACCAACCTGCTGCGGCACCACGACTTCTGCCAGTACTACCTCGACCACCTCGAACACCTCCTGGACACCGAGTTCGGGCCCGAGCGGGTCGCGGCGCTGCTCGGCGCGGAGGGCTCCGGGCGGAGCGACGGTCTGTGGCAGCTGGTGTCGTCCGCGGCGTACGGCGAGTCCACGACCCCGGACGGGCGGCCTTTCACGGGGCGGCAGTTCACCAACGACGAGGTGTACCGGGCCGGGTACCGCCAGTGGGAGCTGGGCCGGGGCTCGCAGTTCACGTACGGCATCTACCACTACACGCGCATGCGCTACGACCGTGCGCGCGAGCAGCTCGCCGAGCTGCGCAAGACCTATCCCGACGGCGCGAGCGGGGCGGTGTTCCCGGGGGCGGAGGAGGTGCTGCCCTCATGAGCGGCGCCGGGCGGCAGAAGGCGAGCGAGCTGCGGCTGGTCAAGGAGGCCAAGCTCCGGGACCTGCTCGGTGACGGCGCGGGCACCCGGCTGGAAGCGAGCGGCGTCCTCTACCGCGACGGCGCCTTCCTCGTCGTCTGCGACAACCTGCCCTCCTTCATCCGCGTGAGCAGCGAGCTGTCGCCGAAGGCGCCGGAGAACTGTGTGATCGACGTCGGCGGGCGGGGCCGCAAGTCCGGCGGCGCACGGCCGGTGGTGGGGTACGAGGACCTCACCCATGACGCGCTCACCGGCCACTGCTTCGCGCTGAGCGAAGCCGAGCCGGGCAGGTCCGGGAGGTTCCGGGCCCGGGTACGGGAGTACGACGCGAACCTCCGCCCGGTCGGGTCGGCGCCGCTCGGCTTCCCCCTCACCCACGCCAACAAGGGCATGGAGGGCCTGGAGTGGGTCGAGCGCTCGGGCAAGGGGTATCTCCTCGCCCTGTGCGAGGGGAACCGGTGCCAGGGCGGCAGGCGGGGGCGGAAGCCGGGCGGTGGCCGGATCCAGGTGTTCCGGCGCGACGGGAAACGCTGGGCGCACACGGCGACGGTCCGGTTGCCCCGGTCGTTGCCGTTCGAGGACTACAGCGGCGTGTCCGTGCGTGACGGGCGGATAGCCGTACTGTCGCAGGCGTCGTCCGCGCTGTGGGTGGGGCGGCTGTCCACCGGCAAGTGGCGGGTCGACGAGGGCACGGTCCACCCCTTGCCCACCGACGGCAAGGGGCGTCCGGTCTACGGCAACGCGGAGGGGGTGTCGTGGGTCTCGGCCGACCACGTGGTGGTCGTGTCCGACCGGGCGAAGAAGGACGGCCCCGGCCGGTTCCGGGCGAAGGACCAGTCGGTGCACGTGTTCCTGATTCCGAACCCGAGCCCGAGCCCGAACCCGATGCCGAGCCCGAGCCCGTGAGCGGCCTCGGGCCGCCTCAGTGGCCCGTGCGATCCCCTGCCCACACCGTGGGGGTCCGGCCCGTCCATGGGCTCGCCTGTTCCAACTGGCCGGCGAGGCGGAAGAGGCGGCTCTCGTGGCCGTATCCGGCGGCGAACTGCATGCCGACCGGCAGCCCCGTCCCGGCGTCCGCCGTCAACGGTACGGACATGGCGGGCGTGCCCGCCATGTTCACCGGCATGGTGAACGGCGAGTGGTCGAAGACGTGGCCGATCCAGCCGAGGCCGTCCAGCGTCCGCGCGCTCTCGGCATGGGCGCCCAGGGGCGTGGGCAGCTCCGGCACGGTCGGGGTGAGCAGTATGTCGTAGGTGCCGAAGTACCGTGCCAAGGCGCGGGCGACACGGTTGCGGATCGTGAGAGCGGTGACGAACTGGGCGCCGCTGACCCGCTGCCCGTAGTGGTAGCCGGCGAGGGTCGCCGGTTCGAGGGTGGAGGAGTCGACGGGCCGGCCGAAGGCGGCGGCCAGTCCGCCGACCGTGGCCGCGAGGTCCGCCGTGAACAGACGGGCGTTGGCCAGGACGTACTCCTCCCAGTCGGCCCCGAGGCCGACCTCGGCCTCCTCCACCCGGTGGCCGAGGGATTCGAGCAGACGCACGGTGCGGGAGAGGGCGTCGGCCACCGGTGCGGTGGTGCGGCGTCCGCCCCATGCCTGGGTGAGGACACCGATCCGCAGCACGCCCGGGTGGCGGGTGACTTCCTCCGTGTACGGCCGGGACGGCTGCTGGGCGAAGTAGGGGTCGCCCGGTTCCGGGCCGCGGACCTGGTCGAGCAGGGCGGCACTGTCGCGTACCGTGCGGCTGAGGCTTCCGTGCACGGCCAGCCCGCTGAAGAGCTCGTCGAAGTCGGGGCCCATGGAGATCCGGCCGCGGGTGGGCTTCAGCCCGAAGAGGCCGTTGTAGGCGGCGGGGACACGGAGCGAGCCGGCGGCGTCGGTGCCGTGAGCGAGGGGGACCACCCCGGCAGCCACAGCCGCGCCCGCGCCACCGCTGGAGCCGCCCGCGCTCCGCTCCGGGTTCCACGGGTTGCGGGTCGCGCCGTACAGCACGGGTTCCGTCGTGATGCTGTAGGCCATCTCCGACGTCGCGGTACGTCCGAACGTCACCAGTCCGGCGCGGCGCAGGCGCAGCGCCAGGGAGGAGTCGGCGCGTGCCACGTTGCCGGCCGCGAGGCGGCTGCCCAGCTCCATGCGCCGCCCGGCCATGGCGACGCCGATGTCCTTGACCAGGAAGGAGACTCCGGCCAGCGGTGTGCTGCCGGGCCTCGGCTCGTCGTCAACCGGCCAGGTCTCCACGACCGCGTTGATCTGCGGATTGACCGCCTGCGTGGCGTCGAGCGCGGCCGCGTGCAGTTCGGCGGAGGTCACCTCCCCCTCGGCCACCAACTCCGCCAGTCCGACCGCGTCGTACTTCACATACTCGGCAACTTTCACTTTCACTCCTGTACTCCTGGGCTGCTGGCCGCTGGCCGCTGGCTGCTGGCTGCTGGCTGCTGGCTGCTGGGCTGCCTACGGCCAGGAAGAACGATACCGATCAGTCTCGAACGATACCCTACGGTATCGTGTGGAACGCAGTGGTACCGTGAGGGCGATGAGTCAAGAGGTCCCGGACCTGAGCGGACACCACGGACGTCACGGAGCAGTCATGGCATCGACCGCCGGCAGGCCGAGCAGGGTGGCGAAACTGCCGCCCCGCGAGCGCATCCTCGACGCGGCCGAAGAGCTCTTCCAGAGCGAGGGAATCCGGCGGGTGAGCGTCCAGGCGATCGCCGAGAAGGCCGCGACCACCAAGATGGCGGTCTACCGTCACTTCGAGACCAAGGACGCGCTGGTCGCGGAGTGGATGCGGATCGTCGCCGCCGACTACCAGGCGGCCTTCGACCGGGTCCGGACGGAACACCCCGGCCGGCCCAGGGAGCAGATCCTGGGCTTGGCCCGCTTCATCGCCGAGGGGCTGCCGGCCGTCTCGCACCGGGGCTGCCCGTTCATCAACTCCCTCGCCGAACTGCCCGACCGCTCCCATCCCGCACGGCGGGTGATCGAGGAGCACAAGGCCGACCAGACCCGCAGGCTGGTGGACATGTGCGCCGAGGCCGGGCTGCCCGACCCCGAGCAGGCCGCGGCCGAGATCACCTTCGTACTCGAAGGCGCGCAGGTCAGCACGCAGAACGGAAGCATCGCTCAGGCGGGGGACCGCCTGCTGAGATTCGTCGAGGCGATCGTGGACCGGCACCGCTCTCCCCTCTGAGCGTCCCGGCCGAGCGATCGTCGGTGACCTTAGCCCGGGAGGACCTTCGTCCGGGAGGACCACCGCCGGGGAGCGCCATGGATTCTGACGGGAAATCACCGTGTCAGGTACATGACGCGCGTGGATCGAGAGGCATACCATCGCAACGCCCCGGACGAGCGCGGTCCGCGGCGCACCCGGCCCCCGCGGGGCCGGGCACCCCCCACAGACGAAGGAGCAACTATGCCTCTCGGCACTTGGCTCAAGGCAGGTGCTTCCGCCGCGGCGCTCGTCCTCGCCACGGCGGGCGCGGCGACCGCCGCCACCGCCCCCTCCGGTGAGTCGTCCGCCGGTGAGTCGTCCGCCGCGCGGGCGGCAGCGGTGACGCTTCGTTACGACGACAGTCGCGCCGCGGGCTGGGAGAGCGCGATCGCGGCCGGAGTCGCCTCGTGGAACGCGAACGTGAGCAACGTCCAGCTGGTGGAGGCCGCGCCCGGCGCGACGGCCGAGATCGTGATCGTCGCCACCACCGGCTGGCCGCAGGCCACGCTCGGCCCTGTTCGTCCGGGCCGTCAGGTCCGCGTCGAACTCGGCAGCCAGGCCGTGGACCAGGGCTACAACAAGACCCGGATCGCCGCGCACGAACTGGGGCACAGTCTCGGCCTGCCGGACACCAAGCCCGGCCCCTGCTCACAGCTGATGTCGGGATCGAGCGCCGGCACCGCCTGCACCAACGCCACACCGAACGCCACCGAGCGCTCCCGCGTCCAGTCCGCCTACGCGAGCGCGATCGCCGCGCTCGCGCCCGCCGACGGCCGCGTCCTCGTCGACGCGCCCTGATCAGGCGGCCGTCCAAGGCGTGCCCCGGGGTTCTCGTCGAGATCCCCGGGGCACGGCGGGCAGGACCGCCACCTACCGCCCCGCGCCCCCTCGCCTTTCCTCCTCCCCTCCCCTCCCTCGGGAATCCACCCATCCGTGCCAACCGTGGTCGGTGGAGTACCCGTGCCACGTTCCGTACGTGACTCTTTCAGTGCAGCCACCGAGGCATGGGGAGAGCGCTGACATGGACGAGCGAGCCGCAGACGGCACCGACCCCGTCGACCGACCTCTGGACCCGGCCGATCCTCTGGACCCGGCCGATCCTCTGGACCTGGCCGATCCTCTGGACCTGGCCGATCAGGAACTGATCAGGGACCCGTTCACCGGCTACGGGCGTGTCCGTGACCAGGGGCGGCTGGTGCACGGGTGTGTGCCCGGTGTCGATTCGATGTGGGTGGCCACCCGCCACGACGACGTCCGTACGCTCATGAGCGATCCCCGGTTCACCATCGACGCGGCCGAAGTCCCCGGCGCGCCGGCGGCTCACCGTACCGAGCAGGTCTGGCGGGCCCGAGGCATGTACCGGGGGTACGAGAAGTACGTGCGCGCCGGGATCTTCGACGCGGACGGCCCCGACCACCGTCGCCTGCGCGGCCTGGTCAACGCGGCGTTCTCCCCGCGCCGGGTGGCCGCGCTGCGGCCCAGGATCGAGGCGGTCGCCGGCCTGCTGCTCGACCGGCTGCCGGACCACGCCGAGGACGGCGTGGTCGACCTGGTCGAGCACTTCGCCAGGCCGCTGCCCATCACCGTCATCTGCGAACTGATCGGTGTGCCCGAGGCCGACCGCGACCGCTGGCGGGCCCGCAGCGCCACCCTGGTCGCCGGGGTCTGCGGCGACGAACTCGGCGCGGCGCTCGCGGGCATGGTCGACGACGCGACCGCCCTCGTCGGCCACCGCACCGCCCGTCCCGGCGACGACCTCGTCTCCGACCTCCTCGACCCGCACCGGCACGACCGGCTGAGCACCGAGGAACTCGTCACCCTCATCGCCAACCTCGTCGTCGCCGGGCACATCACCACCGTCAACCTCATCGCCAACGGCACCGAAGCGCTTCTCGCCAACCCCGACCAACTCGCGCTGCTGCGCGGGGACCCCACCCTGATGCCGTACGCCGTCGACGAACTCCTGCGCTACGGCGGTCCCGTCGTACGGGCGCTCCCCCGCTACGCGCTCCGTGACACCACCCTCGGCGGCAGCCCGGTCAAGGCCGGGGAGGCCGTCCTCCCCGTCGTGTCGGCGGCCAACCGTGACCCGGCCGCCTTCACCGACCCCGACCGTCTCGACATCGGCCGTTCCCGCCGCGGCCGGGAACCCCACCTGGCCTTCGGCCACGGCGCGCACCGCTGTCTCGGCGCGCACCTCGCCCATGAGGAGACCGTCATCGCCCTGACCGCGCTCCTCGACCGTGTCCCCGGCCTGAGCCTCGCCACCGACCCGCGCCACCTCCAGCGGGGCGCCAACCCCGCCAACTGGCACCTGAAGGCACTCCCCGTGCGGTTGGGAACACCCACCCGGCGACCTGATCACCTGTGATCAGGTCGCTTCCACCGTGACGGAGATGGGTGAGGGGTTCTCGCTGCCGTCGATGTCCACGTCGATGACGTCGGGATTGGAGCTGGTGGCGCCCCAGCCCCCGTCCTCCGTGAAGTCGATGTGCCCGATCTCGGTGTGGGTGGAGTCGTCGACGACCTTCAGTGTGAACGTGGAGGTCTCGCCGAAGCAGCCGCCGCTGTTCTTGGTCTCGATGAACTGCCCGTTCCCGCCGGGGAAGGTCGTCCCGGCGCTCACGACCGTGTTGTTGAACGCGGACAGGTCCGATCCCTCGTCGCCGTTGTCGTACATGCAGTTGACGCCGAGGATGAACAGCCGCAGGTCCGTCGAGCGGTTGTTGGTGACGTTCATGTCGCCGCTGTTGCCCATGTCGTAACCCTCTTAGATCACTGGGGGGGATTGATGACTCCCATGAGGCCGTAGTAGTAGGCCCCACCGGTCGTGCCGGACAGCTTGGTGATGGCCCAGCTGACGCTGTAGGTGTCGAAGGAGCACGCGGTCTGGAGGAGTCCGTTCGGCACGGAGTTCTCCGCGTAGATCGTCGCCGGGTCGTCGTCGGACTGCCCGACCCAGATCGTGTTGTCGCCGGCGTACGGGACCGCGGCCACCAGCTTGGCCTCCGGGCTGCCGTCGGAGGGCGTCAGGCTCAGTACGACGCCGATGTCGCCCAGGTCGTAGGAGTTGATGAACCCGAAGGTCGCGAAGTACGCGCACTGCACCGTGCTCCGGTCGCCCCAGTGGTCGACGGCGTAGTCCATCTTCGGGATCTGCCGGGCGGTCTCGTCCTGCGGCAGCACCGACGCCTTGCCGTGGACCTGGTCGTCCAGGTTCCAGGTGAAGTCGATGTCCGTCAGGTTGTGGATCTCGACATGGCAGAGCATGTTGTGGCCGATCGCGCCGAAGATGAGCGGCAGTACGGCCACCGCGCCCAGGCCGGCACACTCCAGTGCCACGCTGCTCCAGCTGACGGACAAGTACTCCACGCCCTGCTCGACGATCTCACCGGTGGCCTCCTCGGCCTCCTCCTCGGCCTCCTGCATCGGCTCCTGGACGTCCGCCAGCGGATCGACGTTCGGCGTCTCCGCCTGCGCCTCCTGCTGGAACGTCTGCGACATCTTCCGGACGAACGTGGCGCAGTTCTTCAGCGTGGGCTGGATGAGGTCACCGAAGAGCGCCTTCGTCAGAGCGGCGGACGGGACGATGCCCGCGGCCGACATCACATAGGTGATGGTCTTCGAGACGTCGTTGGTCGTGTTGTAGGTGTCGATCGTGGCGAGTCCGACCTGGGGCGGGCTGTCTCCGGCGGTGCCCCCGGCGGCCGCCGCGTCGTCGCCGCGGTAGAAGGCGCCCTGGCGCATCTGGACGCCGTAGTTCTGCGCCATCAGGATCTGGTTCCCGTCGGGGTCCTGCCCCGGTGCGAACTGGTCCGCGCCGGGGTCCGCCATCCAGCCCCAGAAGTCGGACGTCTGGTTCTGGCAGTCGAACCACTGCTGCGTCGGGTCGCCGCCCTGCTGGGCCGCCTGGATCGCCTGCGTGTAGCCGTCGTCCACGATGTGCCCCAGGGTCGGGGTGCCGGGCGTGAACGTGAAGTTCTCCGTGTTGCTCGGGGTGCTCATGACTGTGTTGTTCCTCTTCTTCTCGTGACCCGGTCGTCGTGGTCGTCTCGCGTGTCCCCGCGGCGGCTACAGGGGCTGGACGCGCAGCACGCAGTCGTAGGTGTCGGCGTTTCCGCTCAGCGCGTCGATGGCGAGCGAGACGGCGAGGACGCGGTTGCCGTGGTCGACCCGCAGGAGACCGTCGGCGTCGCTGTTCGCGTCGTAGATCCCGCCCCAGTCCGGATCGCTTCCGGTGTCGCCCAGCCAGATCGTGTTGTCGCTGCCCCACGGCACCGACACCACGGCGCAGACGTCCGCGCCGTCCGAGCCCGCGGGACTCAGGTTGAGTAGGAAACCCAGGCCCGAGTAACCGCTCCTGTTCGTCGCGGAGAAGGTGGCCAGGTACGCCACGTCGACGGTGCTCCGGTCCCCCCAGGCGTCCGTCACCTGTCCCATGGCGGGCAGGACCGGATCGGCGGGCTCCACGGTCATCGCCCCGTCGGCCTGGTAGGGGACCGTCACCTCGATGTCCAGATCCGTCATGTTGACGACCTGGAGACGGAGCACGAAGTTCTTGGCGAGGGCGGCGAGGATCAGCGGCACCGCCGCCAGTACCGCCAGTCCGGCCAGCGGCGGGAACGCGGCGGAGAAGTCGACGACCGCCACCTCCGCCACGGCCTCGCCGCCGACGGTGATCTCGGCCGTCTCCTCGGCGGCGGCCTCCCCCGCCTCCTGTGTCGCCTGCGCCAGCGCGTCCCCGAGCCCGGACACGTCCTCGTCCGGGGCGAGGTCCAGCCACGCCCGCACGCTCTGCCGTACGAATGCCACGACCCGGGAGAGCAGCGGCTGCGCCAGCGCCTGCCAGACCTGCCGGGTGAGGACGAAACCGGCGGGCAGCTCGGCCAGTTGCACGCCGAACTCCGTGTACTGGACGACCTGGTAGGGGTTGGGCAGGGACAGCCGTACGACCGCGGTCCCGCTCACGGGAGGGTCGCCGTCGGGCGGGAACGGGGCGAGCGTCGCACCCACCTGGAGGATGGCGCAGCCGTCCGTGGCCACGGCCTGCCACCCGCCGCTCGGGCCGGGGGTCACGGTGAAAGCGTCCTCACCCTGCTGCCCCAGATAGCCGATGAAGTCGGCCGCCCTGGCGATGTGTGCCAGGTAGGAGGAGGTCGCCGCACCGCCGCCCAGCCCCTGGTCGAGTACCTGCCGCCACTGGTCGGTGAGTTCCGTGGGCATTCCGTCGCCGGTCAGGGGTGAGGTGGTGACGGACAGCACGGGTATCGGAGTGTCCCTGAACATCACACCTTCCCTCCGTGAGAAGTGCTTGAGAAGCCGGCCGGAACAGGACAGAACATGACATGACATGACAGGAGAAGAACAACCGGAGCGGACCAGACGGCAGCGGCCCGGGACCCGGCGTGACGGGCGGGTCGGAGCGTGTGGTGTGGGTGCTGCCGGGGGTCTCGGCCACGTGCCTCACCGACGGACCTCCGCCGCGGGCGGGCCCGCGGCACCTCCCACTCTCCGGGTGGCGCGCGGGGCGCGCCATTCGACTACTCCATCGGGTACGGGAGCCTGCCGCGGGCCACGGCTGTCCGTGCCGCGGACCACGGCTGTCCGTACGGCCCGCCTGGAACACCGGCACCACACCCGAAGCGATGCGGCCGCACAACAGTGCACCCCGTCACTCTCCGTGGTGATTGCCCTCTTCCGAGCACGACGAAAGGCTGACCGGTGGCATCACCGACGGCGCCTGGCCGCCGCGCGACTTCCCGAGGGAGAGTCACCGTGAGGACCATCGAACACGTCGTGTCCAGGCACCACCCCGCCTTCGCCGTCCCGAGCCTGCACCTGGGGCTCGGCCGGGACGACAACGTCTACCTGGTGCTCGGCGCCCAGCCGGACGGCCACGCGCTACGGCTCGCACGGGACGGCTCGGCACAGCGGTTCGGACGGGTCGGGTACGGGACCCTGGCGATCACCGCCGACGCGGAGGGTGTCATCGCGACCGCCGAGGCACACTTCCCGCACCGGATCGACTTCTGGGACCAGGAGTTCAACCGGCTCGGCAGCATCGACGACTTCACCGGCAACAACACGGACGGATACTTCGCGCCGTCGGCCGTCGAGGCCGCCCCCTCCGGCTGGTTCTACGCCATCGACCAGCACCGCCGGCAGGTCGTCCGGCTGAGGCCCGGCGCCGTGGACCGGCGCGTCACCCTCACCGGGCTCGGTCCGGACGCCACCTCCAAGGGCGGCCCGGCGGGACTGCGGGTCGCCGAGGAACTCGGACTGCTCTACACCGCCTGGCCCACCACGGCCGGGGCGGGACTCGTCTGCGTCTCGACGTTGGACGGGACCCACGTACGGACCGTCCCCGCCCGGCCCGCGGGCGCCGCCTTCGGGGGGTACGACGTGGACGACGGAGGCCGGCTCCACATCTCCGCCGGCCTGTCGGGGGAACGGCGGCGGCAGGTGACCGTCCTCGACGCGCAGGGGCAGCCGGAGGATCCCGTCACCCTGGAGCTGCCCGACGACCCGTACACGGTGCGGGACCTCAGGGTGCGCGGCACGCACTACTACGTGAAGCGCGACGACCCCAAGTACCTGTTCGAGGTGTACGACATGCTCACCGGGCGGCTCGTGCGCCGCGTCGACGCCGACGTCGAGCGGCTCTCCGTGTCGTACGAGGCGGACGAGTGGACCGCCGGCCGCGAGACACCGCTGACCATCACCCACGAGCGCGGACGCTGGTCCGACGACCCGCGTTTCCGGGTGTGGCTGCGACCGCTCGGCGTACCGGAGTTCACCGAACTCCCGCTCACCGCCGGGGCGGTCACCCCGCCCGCCGACGCCCGGGGCCTGTACCACCTGCGGGTGTCGCCCGATGTCGCCGGACGGATCGGCGAGTACGCCGCGGACGGCATCGTCGAGATCCGGACGCCCGACAGCACCGAGGGCTCGCTGTCCGTGCTGACCTGCCGCGTCGACACCGGCGAGAACGGCACCGAGACGTTCACCGCCCTGAACCGCTTCTCCTACGGCCGGGGCGAACCCGTCACCGTACGCGTCCTGGCCCGTACGGCCGACGGCACACCCCTGCCGGGCGGCGCGCGCGTGCGGCTGCTGCGGGACGGGACGGAGGTCCGCGCCGACGACGTCACCCTGACCGACGGCGAGGGCCGCCTGGAACTCACCGCGGAGTACACCGGCACGCTGGAGCCCGGACGGTACGTCATCGACGCCGAGCGGCCGCCCGGCTTCACCGTCGCCCCGCACCACCTCGACCTCGGACCCGGCCTCGGGCGGCGGCCGGAGTTCCACCTCACCTGGTACAGCGACATCTACGCCAACAACCACGCGAGCATCCCCTCCGACCCCCGGGACATCGTCCGGGACCGGCTGACACAGCTCCTGCCGGACTTCGCGGACCTCCCGGACACCGTCGCGGACCATGTCACCAGGGCCGGGAGAATCGGCCTCAACCTCTTCGTCGACCGCCTCGGCCTCCTGTGGCCCGCACGGTTCACGGACACCGCCGCCGACAGCACCGTCGTCGACCGGCTGAAGCGCTCCAGGACCGCCGTCCACTGGGACAAGGCGATCTTCGAGGACCCCGCCCGCCGCACCGTCGCCGCGTACGGGGCCCACGGTATGGAGGAACAGGCGGTCCTCTACGCCAACGACACCTATCTGCCGCTCGGCCGGCCGGGCAACAACGAGAGCCGCACGCAGCCGAAGCTGGACCACGACCTGCTGAGCGCCACCGGCAGCCTGCACACCTACGCGGCGTTCCGCGGCTGGACCTGGGGCGCCAACTGGTGGGTGACCACCATCGGCGCCGACGCCGCGCGGGACCAGGACGAGCGGGACAGGTACACCGAAGCGCTGAAGCACGTGGAGGAGCCCGGCGGCTGGGCGCCGGTCCTCGACACCGTCACCGACCGCTCGATCGCCCTCAGGCCCGAGGACACGGCCCGGTTCCGCTCCGTCCTCGACCCTCGCTTCCCCGGCATGGTCAGCGCGATGACCGGCCCCTACCGGGCACCGCAGACCCTGCCCCCGGCCACCTTCGCCCCCGCCGACGAGATCGACCTGCACTACCAGGGCGAACAGCTCCAACTGCTCGGCGCGACCGCCCACATGGTCGACTGCTACCGGCGGCCGGGTCTCCCCGCCTGGGGCCACCCGGAGCTGTTCAACGACGACGGCACCGGCGGCATGATCCTGCCGACGCTGCTGCAACAGGTGATGCGCGGCGCGAACGGCACCGGCATGACCGGCGACCAGGGCGCCTACCACCTGGAGAACGTCACCGCCCTCGACGACCGCGGCGCCGGCAGCGGCGGCAGGCCCGGTGATCCCCGCTCCGGCGGCGCGGGCCGCACATCGATGCTGCGGGCCGTGTTCGACCTCTGCGCCCGCCTGGGACCCGCGACGGCGGGCGCCCGGGGCGCCGACCGGATCGCGATCGTCGTCTCCGCCCGCATGCAGCGCCTGGAGACCTGGCACGGCCTGAGCAGCACGTACTTCCTGCGGCTCTACGAGGCGTACACCGCCTGCATGTACGCCCACCGCCCCGCCACCTACGTCTTCACCGAGGACGTCAGCGCCGACGTCCTGCGCGGCTACGACGCCGTCCTGCTGGTCGGCCAGCGCGTCGACCTGGACCCGCCCCTCGACGCGGCGCTGACCGAGGTGGGCCGGGGCCCGGACGCCGTGCCCGTCTACGCCGACGACAGCTGCGTCCAGCGCCACCGGGACGCCTACCGCCCCCTCGGCACCGCCTTCAACCGCGTCGAGAGCGACGAGACACCCCAGAGCGACGACGATTCCTACCGTCGCCTCCGCCAGGTCTTCCTCGACCAGGCGGCCAAGGTCACCACCGCCCTCAAGGACGTCGTCGCCCCGGTCGCCGAGTGCGACAACCCCGAGGTGTGGCTCAGCGAGCGGACGGCCGGGAACGTCCGGTACATCTGGGTGGTCAACAACACGCTGCTCGACTGGGAGCCGGGCCTGGTCTGGCGGGTGGGCCTGCGGTGCGGCCACCGGGTGCCCGTGACGGCGAAACTGAAGGTGGCCCTGCCCGCGCTGCACCACGTCGTCGACGTGCTCACCGGGAAGCGGGTCAGCCTGCTCGGCGGGGAGTTCACCGCCGACCTGCGCACCGTCCCCGCCCGGCTCTACGCCGTCGTGCCGCTGACGCACGACCCGCTGCCGCCCCCGGCCGAGTACGCCTTCGGTCCGCACGTGCGTGACATCGCGGTCGCCGCCGACGGCCGCACCGCGGCGCTCACCGCCTTCAACTGGGACCAGAACCTCTACGGCCTCGACCTCGCCACCGGCACCACCCGCTGGCGCCGCCGCCTCGGCCACCACTTCGCCTACGCCCCCGGCTCCCCCGGCGCCCCTGGCGACGGCTCCGCCGTACCGGGCTTCGACGTGCAGGGCTTCGACGTGCACAGCCCCGAGGGCTACCACCTGTACCGGCTGGACGCCGACGGGTCGCCCCGGCGCCGCTTCGCCCTGTTCGGCCTGGCCAAGAAGGCCACCGACTGGTCGAAGGGCGAGTGGGGACACGACTACGGCCTGAACAACTTCGCCGTCGCGCCCGGCGGTTCCTGGGTCGCCACCTCCGGCGACCTGGGTCTCGCGCTCTGGGACGACGACGGTACCGAGGCGCGCGAGAGGTGGGCGCACGAGTGGTGGAAGACCGGCGAGCGGACCCCGCTGCGGCTCCTCGCCCTCGACGACGACACCCTCGTCACCTTCGCGGCCAACACGATCAGCGGAGTCGCCGCGGCGGACGGCTCCACCCTGTGGTCGGTCCCCACCGCCTGGGGGAGTTTCGGCGGCGGTGTCGTCAGCGGCGACCGGCGCACCGCCGTGATCTGGTCGGACGCCGACGGCGGCCGGGTGTACGTGGTCCGCGGCGGCGCCCTCGTCAACACCCTCCCCGTCGCCGCCGGCGAGGTCTCCGTCAGCGCCGACGGTTCGTTCCTCGCCGTCACCTTCCGCAACCAGATCAGGGCGTACGACACCGAGCGCGGCCTGCTGTGGACGTACACCGGGGACGATGCGCTGCGCCGGCCCCGGATCTCCCCCGACGGCAGCCGTGTCGCCGTCGGCAGTGAACTCGGCACCCTCGCCGTGCTGCGGCGCGACGGCACCCCGCTGGTCACCGAGGACCTCAAGGCGCTGCCGGTCCCGGCCTGGCTGCCCGACGGCGGGCTCCTCGTCGCGACCTGGACGGGCACCGTGCTGCGCTACACCCCCGGCCTCGTCGAACGCTGGCGGACCCGGCTGACCCCGTCCGAGACCGACATCCGCCCCGGGTTCCTCACCCCCGACCCCGTTCCGGTGGTCCGCCGCGCGGGCTGGGGCAACACCACCACGCCCGGGGAGCTGACCCCCAACCTGATCACGGCCACCTCCGCCCTGCTGGACGTACGCCTCGTCAACCCGACCCGGTACCTCGACCTCGGCAAGCAGAACGCGGTCGCCCTGCTCACCGACGGCCGCGCCGACCCGCCGGCCGAACCGTGGGTGCCCTGGTCGGCGATCGGCGCCATCCGCGTCCAGGACGGGCAGGAACTCCACTTCACCGTCGACACCTTCCGCACGCAGGTCCACCTCACGGGGGTGACCTTCGCCGAGGACCCGGCCCACCCCGTGTCGTGGCTGCGTGACGTCCGGCTCCAGTGGTGGGACACCCGAGCCGGGCTGTGGAAGGACGGCCCGAAGCTCCTCTCCGACGCGGGCCCCGTGCACACCCACACCTTCGAGCCGCTGTCCTCCTCCCGCTTCCGGCTGCGCACCACCGGTGGCGGCGGCTGGCCCGTGGGCAACATCCGCCTCGGTGAACTCGTCCTCCACGGCACCGCGGTGGGCAACTCCCACCGGGACGTGCTGGCGGGGAACGCGCTCGCCGTCCTCTTCGACGACCGCGAGGACGACGTGCGCGACATCGTGGAGGACAGCACGGCCGCCGACATCCAGATCGGCGGCGCCGCCGTCGGGACCAGGTGCCTCCGGCTGAGGAAGGCCGTGGAGCGCTACCCCACCTCCAGGGCGTCCTTCGGGCACGCCATGCACGACTGGGACTTCAGGATCGTTCAGAACCCCAGCGCCCCGGGCGAGTACCGCCATCTCCAGTTCGTCTGGAAGGCCCTCAGCGACCGGACCACGGGGATGAGTCTCCGGCTCGGACCCGCGAAGTCCGCCCCCGTCTTCTCGGTGTCCGTCGGCGACTCGCACTGGCCGCCGCAGACGTCCCTGGTCGAGAAGCGGATCGACGGCCCCGTACCCACCGACTGGACGGTCGTACGCGTCGACCTGTGGGAGTTCACCGCCGGCAGGGTCCAGATCGTCGACCAGCTCGCCCTGCGCGGCAACGGCGACGGCGCGCTGTTCGACCAGATCGTCCTCGCCCGCACCGAGACGGACCTGCCGGAGCTGCCGCTGCCCCGGTCGACGTGACGGCCGCCTCCGGTGCGTGGGTGTGCCGTTTCGCTCAGGGAGTCTCCGTGGGCCAACCGTTCGTTTGGCGTGCAGCGCGCTGCCGGGGCCGGGAGGCAGGATGCAGGCGACCGGGTCCGTGCAGTCGGCGGTACGGGCCCGGTCACGCCCGACCGGCGCGGAGCGTGTGGGAGGGGGACACACCGTACGCGGCACGGTAGGCGGCGGCGAAGCGGCTGGGCTGGAGGAAGCCCCAGTGGGCGGCGATGCCGGTCACCGTGGCGCCACCGGCCGGACGGGCCGCGCGCAGCTCCCGGTGGGCGTGCGACAGCCTGACCGTGCGCAGGTAGGCGGTGGGTGTGGTGTCGAGGTGGCGGCGGAAGGCGTACTGCAGGGCCCGGACGGTCACGTGCGCCGCGGCGGCGATCTCGGCGACGGTGACGGGCTGTTCGGCGTGGTCGTCGATGTAGGCGACGGCCCGGCGCAGGGTGGCGGAGTGGGCGTCCCTGCGGTCCTGGGCGGCGGGGTCGGTGCGGGCCGAGTGCGGGAAGGCCGCGAGGACGCCGGCGGCCAGCGACTGGGCGCCGGTCGAGACGATCAGCGGCTCGTCGCGGACGGCCGGGTCGGCGAGCACCTGGTCCCGCAGGTGGAAGATGAGGTGTTTCAGGTAGCGGGCCGCGGCCGGGGTGCGCGGCCGGTTCCCGGTCAGCCGCACCGGGGCGCCGGACGGCCCTGGGTCGGCGACCTGGCTCAGAAGGTGGTCGTCCAGCATGGTGACGTTGTAGCGGGCGGCGCGGACACGCCCCGAGTAGGGCAGTTCCGGCGGGGCCAGCACCGCGATGTCACCGGGTCCGTAGGAGGCGCTCACGCCCTGGATCGTGTGGTCCGCGATGGTTCCCTCGTGCATCACGCACAGGGCGAGCCGGCCGAGCGGCTCGACGGAGTAGCTCATCTCGTAGTTCATGTCGAGTTCGTCGATGCTGACCGACGGCATGACACCGCGGCGCATCCGCGTTCTGTTCGCCTCCGTTCCGTTGTTGCCGATGCGCAGGCGGGCGTAGGCATGGCTGAGGAACTCCTCCGCCGTGTCCAGATCGCCGCTGTCGAAGACGAGCGAGTCCATGTGTTCCCTGTCCCGGTCTACGACGTCACTGACCACCCCAGTGGAACACCCCGGGGCTGCCGGCGGGCCGGTGTCGCGGGAACTTACCCGTCACGAGACGACCGGCAGGGCCGGGGCGGGCCCGGGACGGGTGCGGCGGTCCCGGCCTACGGCAGCAGCCCCGCGTCGCGGAGGTGGCGTTCGACGCGTGCGACGGACGCTTCGCTCAGCTGGATCTGGGAAGCCGCGGTGGTGCCGTGCTCGAAGACGCCGAGCAGGCGCAGGGCGTGCTTGAAGGCGCCCAGGGCGGAGGAGTTGCGGCCCATCTCCGCCTCGGGTCCGGCGTCGACCATGCCGAACAGGTCGACGAGCCGCTCCTGTTCCTCGACGGCGCCGTCAAGGTCGCCACCGCGTACGGCGTCGTAGAGGCGCACGTATCCGGCGGGGTCGACGTTGCCGAGGCCGGGGACGACGCCGTCGGCTCCGGCCAGCAGGGCGGCGTCGACGGTCAGTTCGGAGCCGGTGAGGACGGCGAAGGAGGGGGCCGGGCCGTCGGCGCGGCCGTGGCGTCCGCCGAGTTCGACGAGGAGCCGGCGCAGTCCGCGCTCGTCGCCGCTGCTGTCCTTGACACCGGCGAGGGTGCCGTCCTCGGCGAGTTCCCGCACCAGGGTGGCGGAGAGCTTGCTGTGCACGGAGACCGGCAGGTCGTAGGCGTACAGGGGCAGGTCGACGGAGGCGCGCAGGGTGCGGAAGTGCCGGGCGGTCTCGGCGGGGTGGGTACGGGCGTAGAAGGGGGCGGTGGCCACCAGTGCGTCGGCGCCCGCCGTCCGTGCGGCCAGCGCGTGTTCCCGTACGCGGGGGGTGGTCGTGTCGATGACACCGGCGAGGACGGGGACGCGGCCCGCGACGGTCTCGACGACCGTGTCCAGGGCCGTCGCGCGCTGCCGGTCGGTGAGGAAGGCGACCTCGCTGCTGGAGCCCAGGGCGAACAGTCCGTGCACCCCCGCGTCCACGAGGCGCTCGACGTGCCGGGTGAGCGAGGCGGTGTCGACCTCACCGGACGCGTCCAGGGGTGTGCAGACGGGCGGGACGACGCCGCGGAGGGGCTGGGACGAGGACATGTGGTCTCTCCTGGGCTGTGCTGTGCGGGTGGGGAGGGAGGCCGGAGCCGCCCGCCGTGGTGGGAGGCGGACGGGCGGCTCCGGGGCCTGGCTACGACGCGGTGACGGTGAGGGTCGTGTCGCCGTAGGAGTGCTGGCTGCCGCGGACCTCGTAGGTCGCGGTCGCCGTCACGCTGCCCGCGGTGGTGCCGGCGGGGACGGTGACGGGGACGGTCATGTTGGCGCCCTGGCCGGGGTTGAGCGCGGGCACGGTGACGGTCGGCGCGGTCCAGCCGGCGGGCAGGGCGAGGGAGACGGTGCCGGCGGGGAGCGTCACGTCGTTCTGGCTGGTGACGCGGACGGTGACGTTGGTGGTGCGTCCGGCGGGGAGCGCGGCGGGCGGGGTGACGGTGACCGGTGCGCAGACCCCGCCGAGCCACTTCAGGTCGAACGAGGAGTAGACGATGGCCTGGACGCCGCCGCGCTCCCACAGCATGCCGACGGACGGATTGGAGCCGGTGCCGTCGCCGAGCGGGGTGAGCGTGGAGTAGGCGGCGGAACCGGCCTCGGCGGTCCTGCGTATCGGCCAGTTCTGCCCGTTGTCGCAGGAGAGGCGGACGGTGAGGTTGCTGCGGCCGCTCTTGGTCGCCGTGTTGCTGAACATCAGCCAGGAGGAACGGGCGTGCGAGGCGGCCACGTCGGGCGCGAAGCGGGCTATCGATCCGTTGTTGGCGGGGTCGGGCAGCTCGGTGTCGTTCTGCAGGGCGGTGTAGGTGACTCCGCCGTCGCTGGAGTAGGCCACCTTGCGGTAGCCGGCCGAGGAGCGGCTGTTGAGCATGATCCGGCCGTCGGACAGTTCGACGGTCTTGTTCTCGTCGGCGCCGGGGCCGACCAGCCCGCCCATGTGCCAGGTGGCGCCGTGGTCGTCGCTGTAGGCACTGGCCGCGTAGTTGGCGCCGTTCTTGCGGACGGCGTACTGCTGGATCAGGCGGCCCTTGTAGGTGCCCTTGCGGATCTGGATGCCCTCGCCGGACGCCGCGAACAGGCCGCCCCAGGCCGGGTCCTTGATGTCGGCGGTGATCCGCTCGTGGGTCCAGGTCACCCCGTCGTCGTCGGAGTAGCTGTAGTCCGCCTGGAGGATGCCGGGGTCGCTCCCGTCGTTGCCGGTGCCGGAGCCGAGGTAGCCCTGGTTCACGGAGGACGCGTAGAAGACGAAGATCCGTCCGGTCTCCCGGTCGACGAGGAGGCTGGGGTCGCCGTTGCCCGCGGGTGCGGCGTCCCTGCGTACGACCTGCTGGGTGCTCCAGGTGGCGCCGCCGTCGGTGCTGCGCCTGAGGACGACGCCGATGTTGCTCGGCAGGTCGCCGAGGGTGGGACGGGCGTCGTACGCGGCGAGGAGGGTGCCCTGGACGGATCTGGCCAGGGCGGGGATGCGGTAGTACGGGGAGCCGGTGCCCGCCGTGGCGAGGTCGGTGGAGGTGAGGGTGCCCGCGGTGGCGCCGTGGGCGCCGGTCGCGATCGCGACGACGACGGCGAAGGCCGCGGCGAGGGTGGCGGTGGTGACTCTGCGCTGCATGAACGGGCCTCTTCTCGGTTGAGTGATCAGACGAGCCGGGAGTCGTGCCGTGCGGAGGGGAAGCCGGTGGCTTCGGTGCGGGGATCGTCGGCTTCGAGACGGCCGGGGCTGGGATCGGCGAACAGGCGCCGGACCCAGGTGAGTTGCTCGCGCCGATGGTGCGCGCCGCCGCCCTCGTGGCCGTTGAACTCGTAGACGCGCACGTCCTTGGGACCGCCGTAGCGGTGGTAGGCGGCGAAGCAGGTGGAGGGGGGACAGACGGCGTCCATCATGGCGACGGAGAACAGCGAGGGGGCCGAGGCCCGGGAGGCCAGCAGCGCCGCGTCGACGTAGGACAGGGTGGTGAAGACCGTGTCGGCGCGGTGGCGGTGCAGCCGCAGGTACTCCGCGATCTCGGTGTAGGGGGGCTCGGGTGCGATGGTCGCCCCCCGCCTGATGTCGCAGAGAAACGGGGTGTCGGCCATGACGCCGGCCAGCCGCTCCGTGAGCCCGGCGACCGCGAGCGCCAGGCCGCCGCCCTGGCTGTGGCCGGTGACGACGACGCGGTCCGGGTCGACGGCCGGGTGTGCGCGGGCGGCGTCGACGAACCGTACGGCGTCGGTGATCAGACGCCGGTAGTAGTGGTCGTGCGGGTCCTCGACGCCGCGGGTCAGGAAGCCGGGGACCGATCCGCTCAAGGGCGCGGTGTCCGGAGTGTCCCCGCCGGCTGCGGACCAGCCCTGGCCGCGGGTGTCCATGACGAAGTGCGCGTGACCGGCATCGGCCCAGAGCAACTGTTCGTGCGGCAGGCCGCGTCCGCGCCCGTACCCGAGGAACTCGACCACGCAGCCGAGCGGACCGCTCGTCCCGCCGGGAAGGTGCAGCCAGCCCCGGACGGGCTCACCGGCGAAGCCGGGGAAGGTCACGTCGTAGGTGGTCACCTGGGTCAGGCCGGTGTCCACCGGTACGCACGTCGGCGCGGTCACGCTCTCCCGGGCCCGCGACAGGGTCCGGTCCCAGAAGGCGTCCAGGTCGGCGGGTTCGTCGAGGTCGGGCTCAAGGGCCAGGCACTCGGCGAGCGTGAGGTCCGTCAGCGGCATGAGGGCCCCCGTGGGTGTGGCGCGCACGGCGCGGCGTGGGAGGGGAAGCGGCGCGCGGGTCGGCACGCCACTCCAAGACAGCAGACGTCTGATGTCTGCCGATCGGTGACCTTAGGGATGCCGACCCCGGCCGTCAAGACCGCGCGCCGGAGGCTCCGCCGGGTCAGAAGGTGTTCGACCGGTACCTCTTGACCCCTTTTCTTTGCCGGGCTACTTTCCTACGCTATCGACCATCAGACGTCAGACGTCTTATGGACAGGCGAGGTGCCGGCAGTGACCGTCTTCCTCCTCGCGCCCTCTTCTCCCCGTCTCCTGCCATCTCTTGCCATCTCTTGCCTGGAGGACCCCTTGTCCGCGCGCAGCGCAGTCGGCGTCGACCGCCGTACCCTTCTCAGATACTCCGGCGCCATCGGCGTGACGACCGCGGTCACCGCGGGCCTCACGGCGTGCGGCGGCCCTTCCTCCACCGGGGACGACAACGGCGGTTCGGGCTCCGGCTCCGACACCGTCGAGGCCGGTCTCTCCTACGCGCTCTCCACGGGTTTCGACCCCATGATCACCTCGGGCGCCACCCCGTACGCCGCCAACACACACATCTTCGAGGGCCTGGTGGACCTCGACCCGGTCACGCTCACGGCGCGGCCGGCGCTGGCCACCGGGATGCCCCAGAAGATCAACGCGACCACCTACCGGGCCACCCTGCGCAAGGGCGCGACGTTCCACGACGGTTCGCCCGTGACGGCCGAGGACGTGGTCTTCAGCGTCGAGCGCGTCCTGGACGAGAAGAACGCCTCGATCATGGCGCAGTTCGTCCCGTTCATCGACCGGGTCACGGCGGTCGACGCCTCGACGGTCGAGTTCAAGCTCAAGTACGCCTTCGCGCTCTTCCCCTCGCGCATCTCCGTGGTGCGGATCGTGCCGAAGAAGATCGCCGGCGCCGACGCCAAGGCGTTCGACTCCGAGCCGGTGGGGTCGGGCCCGTACCGCTTCGTGTCGGCGGTCCGCGAGGACAAGATCGTGATGGAGGCGTACGACAAGTACAACGGCCCCCACCCCGCCAAGGCCAAGAAGATGGTCTGGCGCCTGATCTCCGACCCCTCCGCCCGGGTCAGCGCCCTGAAGTCCGGCCGGGTGCAGGCCATCGAGGACGTGCCCTACATCGACATGGCGGGCTTCACCGGCAAGAACAAGGTGGAGTCGGTCCAGTCCTTCGGGCTGCTCTTCCTCATGTTCAACTGCGGGGACAAGCGCTTCGCGGACAAGCGGGTCCGCCAGGCCCTGCACCACGCGCTCGACACCGAGAAGATCATCTCCACCGCGCTGCTGGGCAACGCCACGGCCGCCACCGGGTACCTGCCGGCCACGCACCCCGAATATCGTGAGGCCGCCACCGTCTACACCCACGACGTGGACCGGGCGAAGAAGCTGCTCCGCGACGCGGGCGTGGGCAAGCTGTCCTTCACGCTGACGCTCACCGACACCGGCTGGGTCAAGGACGTCGCGCCCCTGATCAAGGAGAGCTGGGAAGCGGTCGGGGTCGAGGCCAGGCTCGACATCCAGCAGTCCGCCGCCCAGTACGCCAAGGTCGACCAGGGCGACTTCGAGGTGATGGCCGCGCCGGGCGACCCGTCCGTCTTCGGCAACGACGTCGACCTGCTGCTGCGTTGGTTCTACTACGGCCTGTGGCCCGAGACCCGGTTCGGCTGGAAGGGCACCGCCGCCTACAAGAAGACCAGGTCGCTGCTGGACAAGGCGGCCGCGGAGGCCGACGAGGCGAAGCGCAAGGAGCTGTGGGGCGAGGTCACCGACCTGGTCGCCGAGGAGGCCGCCCTCTACCCGGTGCTGCACCGCAAGCTGCCCACCGCCTGGCAGGAGGGGGCCCTGACCGGCTTCGAGCCGCTGCCCACCACCGGGCTGTCCTTCCTCGACGTCGGCCGCGCCTGACCCGCACCCGGGCCGCGGGGCCGCCGCCGTCCCCCGGGCGGCGGCCCCGCCTCACTCTCTAGGAACCTCTCGATGGTTGCATTCCTCCGGCTCGCGCTGCGCCGCGTCGCGATGATGCCGGTGATGATCCTTGGCATCGCGCTGCTGGTCTTCGTGGTCATGCAGTTCTCACCGGCCGACCCCGCGTACAACGCGCTCGGCGACAGCGCGACTCCCGCGGCGCGTGCCGCGTTCGCCGCGGCGCACGGCCTCGACGATCCCCTGCCGGTCCGGTACCTCGCCTTCCTCGGCGACCTGGTCCGGGGCGATCTCGGCGTCACCGTCTCGCCCAGCCAGCCCGTCACCGACCGGATCGTCACCGCGTTCCCGCTGACCCTGCAACTGACGCTGTTCGGTCTCGTGCTGGCCGTCGTGCTGGCCCTGGTCTTCGGCGTCACCAGCGCCGTGTACCGGGACCGCTGGCCGGACCAGGTCTTCCGGGTGCTGTCGATGGCCGGCATCGCGCTGCCGTCGTTCTGGATCGGTGTCCTGCTCATCCAGCAGTTCGCGCTCAACGTGCCGCTCTTCCCCACCGGCGGGTACGTCAACCCGGCCGACTCCTTCACCGGCTGGCTGGAGAGCCTCGCCCTGCCCGCCGTCTCCCTCGCGCTGCCCGTCGCCTCCTCGCTGGCCCGCCTGATCCGCACCTCGATGGTCGCCGAACTCGACCGCGACTACGTGCGCACCGCCCGCGGCAGCGGCCTGCCCCCCTTCCTGATCATCCGGTCGGTGCTGCGCAACGCCCTGGTCACCCCGCTGACGGTGCTCGGCGTGAAGATCGGCTACATGCTCAGCGGCGCCGTCGTCATCGAGGCGATCTTCGACCTGCCCGGCATGGGCAAGCTGATCCTCGAAGGTGTCACCGGCGGCGACGTCGCGCTGGTCCAGGGCACCGTGCTCACCATCGCCATCGCCTTCCTCGTGGTCAACGTCGTCGTCGACCTGCTCTACCTGCTCGTCAACCCGCGTATCAGGACGGTGTGATGCTCGCCCCACGCTCCCTCGCCGAGCGGCTGTCCCGCCCCGGCGTCCGCCTGCGCCGCCTGCCCGTGCCCTCGCGGATCGCCCTGGCGATCCTCGTCGTGGTCGTGCTGGGCGCGCTCTTCGCGCCGCTGCTCACCCAGAACCCCCTCGCCACCGGCGTCCCCGCCCGGCCGCCCGGCGCCGATCACTGGTTCGGCACCGACCGGGCCGGCCGCGACATCTTCGCCCGCGTCGTGCACGGTGCCCGCTACTCGCTCACCATCGGCTTCGGCGCGACCCTGCTCGCCCTGCTGATCGGCTCGCTCCTCGGCTCGCTGGCGGCCACCTCGCGCAAGTGGGCCGACGAGTCCGTGATGCGCGTCCTGGACGTGGTGATGTCGTTCCCGCCGATCGCGCTGGCCGCCGTCCTGGTCGCCGTGTTCGGCCCCAGCCTGCCGGTCATCATCTTCACCATCGCCTTCGTCTACTCGCCCTCGCTGGCCCGCGTCGTGCGGGCCAACGTGCTGGAGCAGTACGGCGAGGACTACGTCGCCGCCGAGCAGGTCATCGGCGCCCGCCGCCGCTACATCGTGGCCCGGCACGTCGCCGTCAACTGCGCGGCGCCAGTCCTGGTGTTCGCCACCGTCATGGTGGCCGACTCGATCATCTTCGAGGCGAGCCTGTCCTTCATCGGCGCCGGTGTGCAGGACCCCGACCCGAGCTGGGGCAGCGTCCTCGCCTACGGCCGGCAGATCCTGCTGTCCGGCGGCTGGTGGGCGACCCTCTTCCCCGGTCTGTGCCTGCTGGTCACCGTGCTCGCGCTGAACGTGCTGTCCGAGGGTCTGACGGACGCCGCCGCGTCACCGGACAAGGCCCGCGCCGGCGGCGACTCCGACGAGAACACCGCCGCCGCCACTCCCCCGGCCGACCGGGCAGAGGTGGACGCGGCGCTCACCGAACTGGCCGGCCGGCTCGCGGCCCTGGAACCCGCCGTGCCGCCGCTCCCCGCCGACGCCCCCGAACTCCTCGTCGTCCGCGACCTGTCCATCCGGTTCCCCGACCGTTACGGCGACGTCCCCGTCGTCGACGGCATCTCCTTCACCGTCCGCGAGGGCGAGACCCTCGGCCTGGTCGGCGAGTCCGGCTGCGGCAAGTCCATCACCAGCCTGGCGGTCATGGGGCTGCTGGCCCGCAACGCCGAGGCCACCGGCGAGATCCGCTACCGGGGCCGCGACCTGCTGACGCTGTCGCCCAGGGAGCGCCGGGAGCTGATGGGCCCGGAGATAGCCATGGTCTACCAGGACGCCATGTCGTCCCTGAACCCGTCCGTGCTGATCGGCACCCAGCTGAGGCGCCTCACCTCGCGCGGCGGCACCCGCACGCCCGCCGAACTCCTCGACCTGGTCGGCCTGTCCCCCGAGCGCACCCTGCGCAGCTACCCCCACGAACTCTCCGGCGGGCAGCGCCAGCGCGTCCTGATCGCGATGGCCCTCTCCCGCAGCCCCCGCCTGCTCATCGCGGACGAACCGACCACCGCCCTCGACGTCACCGTCCAGGCCCAGGTCGTCGAACTGCTGGTCCGGCTCCGCGACGAACTCGGCTTCGCCATGGTCCTCGTCTCCCACGACCTCGCCCTGGTCGGCGACCTCGCCCACCGGGTCGCGGTGATGTACGCCGGTCAGGTCGCCGAGGCCGGCGACACCCGCGCGCTGCTCACCGACCCCGCCCACCACTACAGCCGGGGACTCCTCGGCTCGGTCGTCTCCCTGGAGTCGGGCGCCCGGCGACTGCACCAGATCCGCGGCGTGGTCCCCGCGCCCAAGGCGTTCGGCGCCGGCTGCCGGTTCGCCTCCCGCTGCGCCGCCGCGACCGAGGTGTGCGCCACCACGCCGCCTGCGGCCACCGGCCGCGGCACCGGACCCGACCACCTCTTCGCCTGTCACCACCCGGCGCCCGCGCCCCGGCCGGCCGAACCCCTGGAAGGTGCCCGATGACCACGGAACAGCGCCTCACCGCGACCTCGCGGAACACCGCCGCGACCTCGCGGAACACCGACCCCCTCATCCGGCTCGACGGCGTCCACGTCCGGCACAGGGCCCGCAGCGGCACGGTTCTGCGCCGGGACGCGGTGCACGCCCTCACCGACGTCTCGCTGGAGGTCCGGCGCGGCGAGATCCTCGGCCTGGTCGGCGAGTCCGGGTGCGGCAAGTCCACCCTGGCCCGCGTGGTCACCGGGCTCCAGCGGCCCACCGAGGGCCGGGTGCGCTTCCGGGACCGGGACCTGTGGGAGATGTCCGGAGCGGAGCGCCGTACCCTCTTCGGACCCGCCGTCGGTGTGGTCTTCCAGGACCCCTCCACCGCCCTCAACCCGCGGCTGCCGGTCCGCCGCATCCTGCGCGACCCGCTCGACGTGCACCGCCGCGGGACACCCGCCGAACGGGAGCGGCGGGTCGGGGAACTCCTCGACCTGGTGGGCCTGCCCGGCCACACCCTGGAGGCGCTGCCCGGCCAGCTCTCCGGCGGGCAGCGCCAGCGCGTGGCCATCGCCCGCGCCCTGGCCCTGGAGCCGGAGCTGATCGTCGCCGACGAGCCCACCAGCGCCCTCGACGTGTCGGTGCGCGCGCAGATCCTCAACCTCCTCGTGGACCTGCGCGCCCGTCTCGGCCTCGGCATGGTGTTCATCTCGCACGACGTGCAGACCGTCCGGTACCTCGCGGACCGCGTCGCCGTGCTCTACCTGGGGCGCGTCGTCGAGGAGGGCGGAGCGGCGCAGGTCTCCGGCGACTCCCGTCACCCCTACACCGAGGCTCTGCTGTCGGCCACGCCGAGCCTGCTGGAGCGGCCCGAGCGCATCGTCCTGCACGGTCCGGTGCCGTCCGCGACCAACCCGCCCTCCGGGTGTCCGTTCCGCACGCGGTGCTGGAAGGCGGACGACGCCTGTGCCACCGACTTCCCCGCGGCGACGGAAGGTCCCGGCGGACATCTCTGGCACTGCGTGCATCCCCGGCCCGCCGCTTCCGTGCCGACGGCCACGACGGGTGACGCGCCTGCCGGCGCGTGACGCGGCGGCGCCGTGCGGGTGGTTCCCGGGGCGACTCCCGCTCGGCTCCCGGGCGGCTCCCGGGCGAGCAGACGTCGGATGTCCGGCTGCTAGCCTGAGGACCCGCCCCACAGGGAGACAGGGTCAGAGGGGAGCTCCACCGCATGTCCGGCGCTCGGTCAAGCCGTACTCTGCTGCGACAGGAAGTCGTGGAGGGCATCAAGAAGTACATCTTGCGGGAGCGGCTGCGCCCCGGTGACCTGCTGCCCACGGAGACCGCTCTGTGCGAGGCTCTCGGCGCGAGTCGTTCGAGCGTCCGTGAGGCGATCAAGATCCTCGACGCGCTCGACATCGTCGACGTCCGTCATGGGCACGGCACCTATGTGGGCCGGCTGAGTCTCTCGGCCCTGGTGGAGAGCCTCACCTTCCGCGGTCTGCTCTCCCCCGGCGACGACTTCCGGGTCATGGCCGACCTGGTCGACGTGCGGGAGCTGTTCGAGCGTGGCATGGCGGAGCGCATCGTGTCGTCGCTCGACGACGGGCAGCTCGACGCGCTCGACTCGCTGGTGCGGGCCATGCGGGAGACCGGGGCCGGTGACGGCAGCGGGTACGTCGCCGCCGACCGGGCCTTCCACGAACTACTGGTCTCACCGGTGGGCAACGAGCTGATCAGCCAGTTGTCGATGGCCTTCTGGGACGTGTACACGGTCGTCGCGCCGCATCTCGCCGGGTTCACGCCCGTGGACGAGGAGTCCACGGTGCGGGCCCATCAGGCACTGGTGGACGCCGCGCGGGCCAAGGACGTGCCCGCGTTCCTCCGGGCGCTGGAGGAGCACTACGCGCCCGTGCGGCGCAGGGTGGGCGAGTCCCGGGCCGCGGGCAGCTCCTGATCTTCGGGCATGTCTTCCAGGCATGCCCTCCAGGCACGTCGGTCGGGTGCCCAGCGGACGGCGGTCACGTCGGTCGGGTGCCCAGCGGCGGCGGTCCGTGAAACGGTCTGCCGGCGGCCGACCCGTGCAGGAGCGGCCGCCGGCAGACACCGGGGCGGTACGTGTCAGGCGCGCTTGCGGCGACGCAGCACAACCATGCCGGCCGCGCCCGCCACGACCAGTGCCGCGCCGCCGGCCGCCAGCGGCAGGGTGCTGGAGTCACCGCCGGTGGCGGCGAGGTCCTCGTCCGCCTCGGCGGCGGTGACCGGCTTCTTGTCCCCGCTCTGTGCCTGAGTACCGGCGCCGAGGCCGTCCCCCGCGTCCGTGTCGGTGCCGGTGTGCTCCGGCGCGGGTGCCGCGGCGGTCTCCTCGTCGGTCTCCCCGGCCGTCTCGCCGGCGGTCTCCCCGGCCGTCTCCTCGGCGGCGGAGAGGTCCTCGCCGTCGAGGTTCACGTTGATCCGGGCCTGACCGTCACCGGAGGAGACGACGGCCACCGACACCTCGTTCGCCTTGTCCGTCAGGGAGACGACGGCGTCGGCGTCGGCCGGGGCGTCGTTGCCGGCCGTCCTGTTCGCCTCGGTCAGGTCGATGAGGGAGGAGGAACCGTAGTTGCCTCCGGGCACCCGGTAGGCGTGCACGCCCTCGATCTTCTCGTCGAAGGAGCCGGCGGCGTGCCGGTACTCGACGACGAGCCGGTCGTCGCCCATCGGGATGTCCAGGGCGCGCGTGCCGTCGCCCGTACCGTGCAGGGACCGCAGCGTGTACGTTCCCGAGGCGGTGACCTCGACCGCCTCGCTGCCGGAGAGCCACCCGGCCCGGATCATCTCGGGCGCGGAGAAGCCGGCCGCCGTTCCGCCACCGCCCATGACGGACTTGGCGCTGGTGCCGTTCGCCTCGCAGTCGACGAGGTCGCCGTCGGCGCACATGGAGCGTTCCTGGTGGCCGAGGCCGAGGTTGTGCCCGAACTCGTGGGCGAGCACGCCCAGTCCGCTGCCGGTCCCGTACAGGTTGATCCAGGTGTAGGGGCCGGGAACCTTACCGAGACCGGCCCAGTCGCAGCCGGTCTTCTGTGCCGGGAAGGTGATGGACAGGCTTTCGTAGTCCTCGCCCCGCACCAGTCCCTGATCGGCCAGCGCCTCCTGGGTCAGATTGTTGATCTTGTTGTGATCGCAGCCGGCGGCGGTCATGGGCAGCTCGACGGGGCCGACGTACTGCTCGTCGACGGCGGGCACCAGGGCGTACCGGCCGCGCGACACCTCCGAGAAGAAGGACGCGAGCGAGTCCTTGCCCGAGCCGAAGTAGCTGTCCGGCGTACCCGCCTTCACGTCCTCGGGGCTCTGGAAGGAGCTGTCGGTGAACTCCACCAGCACCGGGAGGAGCTTGCGTTCCACCGTGGTGCCGTCCGCGTGCGCGGTGGCGGGCAGGACCCCGGCGGTCAGCGCGGCACAGCCGGTGGCCAGGGCGATCCGGCGCAGAGCGGAAGTCTTCATGAGGTTTTCCTTCTGGTCCTTCGAATGTTTCCGAAGGGGAGGAGAGGACATCTCCTCGACCGTCCCGCGACTTTGCCCGCTCTTTACTCTCCGAGCAGTCCGGGCTCGTAGCGGAACCGCCTGGAGGCCGATCCGTAGTAGTAGCGCGTGGTGCCGATCGCCGTTCCGTGCTCCTGCTCCTGGTCCGCTCGCGCCCACTCCACGAGCCCCAGGTGACGGCTGCCGCCGGCGTCCCGCAGAGCCACCTGGCCCTGCGCCGAGTCCGCCCAGAGGTTCCACAGCTGGGTGCCTGACGCGGCGTCGCAGGCTCGCTGGTCCACCGGCGCGTGATCCTGCGTGCCGCCGGAGCGCGTGAGGCACAGCCCTGTCGCCTCGTTGCGCACCTGGAGGCGCGACCTGTCCCCGGGGAACGGCTCCAGCAGTGTCCACCGTTGCCGCGCGCCTCCGTCGCAGGACGCCTCCACGGGCCGGACGCCGGCCTGTGCTGAGCCGCCCGGCACCTCCATGCAGGTGCCGGTGGAGACGAAGCGCAGCGTGCTGGTCCCGCCCAGCGCGTCCGGGCCGGGCGGTGGGGCCGACGCGGACGGGGACGGGGACGGCGGCGGACCGGAGGGAGACCGGGACGGCGTGGGTGTGGCTGTGGGTGTGAGTGTGGCCGTCGGCGCGGGTCTGGTCTCCGACGCCCGCACGTCATGTGTGGCGGCGGAGGAGGAGACACCATCGGTGAGAGGAGCGGTGCGGCCCGGCGCGTCCTCCCCTCCGGGCCACAGGGCCCAGCCCGCCAGCAGTGCCGCGGCGGCTCCGGCGGCGAGCACCGCCGCCTTCGCCCCGGCCGCCCCGGCCGCTCCGGCCGACTCTGCCGCTGCGGTCCCGGTGGCGGGCACCGCTGTCGCGCCCGCCGCGCGCGCCTCCAGATACGCCGGGCCGCCGAACAGCAGGACGGCCCCCGGAAGCACCGTACGCAACCGCTGGTTGAGGTCGGTCAGCTCCCGGGCCGCCCTGCGGCACCGCTCGCACCGTTCCAGATGCCGGTCCAGGTGGGCGTCCCGGCGCGGGCGGGAGCGCCGCACGGCCGCGGCCAGGCGGTCACCGCACCTGCGGCACTCCTCGTCGGCCGCGCCCTGCCGCGCGTGCGCGGCGAGGTACGCCTCGCGCAGTCCCTCGCGAGCACGGGCCGTCAGCGAAGCGACCCCGCTGGAGCTGAGGCCCAGCAGGGTCCCGACCGCGGCCGTGGGTTCCTCCTCCACGACGTGGTGCCACAGCACCGCCTGCCACCGCTCGGGCAGGGCGCGGAAGGCGGCGGCCATCATGCCCTCGTCCTCCGCGCGCACCGCGCGCTCCTCGCCGCTCATCTGGTCGGGGCCGGGCGAGCGGTGCGCCGTCGCGGTGGCGGCCCACTCACCGAAATCCGGTGCGAGGTCGACCCGGCGCGCCCGTTCCGCCCACCGCGCCGCGGTGTTGCGGACCACGGCCAGCAGGTACGGGCGCCACGCCGCGACGGGACCGTGCCCTTCGCGAACCGCCTGTACGGTGCGCGCGAACGCTTCCGAGGCGAGGTCCTCGGCGGTGTGCGGGTCACGGCAGCAGGTGCGGGCGTACGCCAGGACGGCGGGGGCGTGCCGGCGGTACAGCTCCTCCGTCGCCGCCGTGTCGCCGCCGTCGCGCAGCGCGGTGGTCAGCGCCTCGTCGGAGCGTTCGTCCATGGGGGCACCTGGCCGGTGTCTGCCCCTGGCCGTGCCGCGTGCCCCGGGATCGACGCCGGTCGGATCAGTCATGTTCTCGGACTCCGGTGAAGGCGAGGGAAGGCGGGGGAAGATGAGCGGATCTCGTCCCACTGGGGCCGCGCCGCGGACCGCCGGCCGCCCGGGGAGGCAGCGCCTCCAGGCGTTCTCGGAGGCCGTCGAAGTGGGCGCGCATGGCCTGCGCGGCGCGCTCGCCGTCGGCCGCCGCGACCGCGTCGACGATCGCGCGGTGCTGGGCGCAGGTGACCTCCGGTTGCTGGTGTCCGTCGTCGAGGTCCTCCCGCACCCGCTCCGAGGCGGTCCAGAACGCGTCCAGCACCTCGCTGAGCAGGTGGTTGTCGAGCGCGGCGTAGAGCGCCAGGTGGAAGGCGCGATCGGTGGCGCGGGCGACCCGTCCGTCCTCGGCCTCGCGCTCCATGCGGGCGACGAGACCGCGCAGCACGGCCACGTCCTCGGCGGGGACGGTACCGGCGAGGGTGCCGACGAGGCCGGTCTCCAACGCCTCGCGCACCCGCATCAGTTCGAGCAGCCCCTGGCGGCCCTGCCGGTGCCGGACCGTCGCGCGGAAGGCCAGGGCCTTCGCGAACGGGGTCAGGGCGAGTGATCCGACGTATGTGCCGTAGCCGCGGCGGATCTCGATCACCTCCATGGCCTGGAGCGCCTTGAGCGCCTCGCGGACGGAGACGCGTCCGGCGCCGAACAGCCGCATCAGCTCGGTCTCGGTGGGGAGCGGGTCGCCCGGGGCGAGGCCGCGCTCGATGATCAGTTCCTTGATCCGGCGCTCGATGTCCTGGGCCATGGTCGGGCGGGCCACAGTGTTCCTCCTCGTGGACGGACGGGCGCCCGGCGGCTCTTGACCTGCCACCAGGGCTTCCGCTTAGGGTGAGCCATGACGTAGGACATCTTACGTCTCATGTTCATGTCTCGTGTTCTTGTCTCGTGTCCTTGTCGCGGCTCTGTCCGCGCAAGATGGCCGAAACACCGACCCGCTGGAGCTCCCCATGTCCCTCACCGCACCGCTGCGCGGCGTCGTGCCGCCGGTCGTCACCCCTCTCGACGCCGACGGGGAGGTCGACACGGCCTCGCTCGCGCGGCTGGTCGAGCACCTCGTCGGGGGCGGGGTGCACGGGCTCTTCGCCCTCGGTTCCACCAGCGAGGTCGTCTACCTGACCGACGAGCAGCGGGCCACCGCGCTGAGCACCGTCGTCGAGGCGGCCGCCGGACGCGTGCCGGTGCTCGCCGGGGTCATCGACACCACCACCGCGCGGGTGGGCGCGCACGCCCGTACCGCCGCGAAGCTGGGCGCCGACGCGCTGGTGGCGACCGCGCCGTTCTACACCCGTACGCACCCCAGGGAGGTCGCCGCGCACTTCCGCCAGCTGCGTCAGGACGTGGACCTGCCGCTCTTCGCCTACGACATCCCGGTGTCGGTGCACACCAAGCTCTCCGCCGCGCTCGTCCGTGAGCTGGCCGAGGACGGCACGCTCGCCGGGCTGAAGGACAGCAGCGGCGACGAGGGCGGACTGCGCCGGCTCCTGGTCGACCTCGGCGGCCGGGAGGGCCGGGCCTCGGGACCCGCGCCGGACTTCAGCGTGCTGACCGGGTCCGAACTGACCGTGGACGCCGCCCTGCTGGCGGGCGTCGACGGCGTCGTGCCCGGCCTCGGCAACGTCGACCCGGCCGGTTACGTACGGCTCCACGACGCGGCGCGCTCCGGCGACTGGGACGCCGCCGCCCGCGAACAGGAGCGGCTCGTCGCCCTCTTCGCCATGGTCGACGCCGGACCCGAGGCGGAGATGGGCCGCAGCTCCTCCGCGCTCGGCGCGTTCAAGCACGCGCTGCGGCTGCTCGGTGTCATCGACGGCGGCGCCACCGCCTTCCCGCAGATCCCGCTCTCCGCCGACTCCGTCGACCTGGTCGCCCGGTGCCTGCGCGCCGCCGGTCTGACACCGGGCCGATGACCGCCGTCACCGAGAGCGCGGTGATCGGCCTCGACCTGGGCGGTACGAAGATCGCCGCCGCGCTGTTCGCCTCCGACGGCACCGTGGCCGCGCGGTGCGGCCGGCCGACGCCCGCCCGGGACGGCGCGCGGGCCGTGCTGGACGCGCTCGCCGCCGCGGTGGCCGAGGTGGACCCCGGGCGGCGGGCCACGGCGATCGGGGTCGCCGCCGCGGGTGTCATCGACCCCCTGACCGGCCGCGTCACCAGCGCCACCGACGCCATCCGGGGCTGGGCGGGCACCGCGCTGGCCGCCGGCCTCGCCGAACGCACCGGGCTTCCGGTCGCCTGCGACAACGACGTACGCGCCACCGCCGGACCGGAGTTCGCCGCGCTGCCCGAGGGCGAGGAGTCGCTGCTGTTCGCGGCCGTCGGCACCGGCGTGGGCGGTGCCCTCGCCGCCGACGGCCGGATGCTGCACGGCGCGTCCGGCCTCGCCGGGCACATCGGTCACCTGCCGAGCGCCGAGGCGGCCGGGCTGCCCTGCACCTGCGGGGCCACCGGACACCTTGAGGTGATCGGCTCGGGGCCGGGCATCACCGCCCACTACACCCGCCTGAGCGGTGTGCCCGCCGACCGGCTGGAGACCGTGGCCGAACGCGCCGCGCGGGGCGACGAGGCCGCCGTCGCGGCCATCACCACCGGAGCGGCGGCTACCGGCCGCGTCCTCGGCGGTCTCGCCAACGCCCTCGGCCCCGACCGGGTCGTCGTCGGCGGCGGCGTGCCGCACATCGGCGCCCTCTATTGGGACGCGCTGGCGGCGGCGTTCACCGCCGAACTCATGCCGCCGCTGCGCGGACTCGTCCCCCGGCCGCCGCTGTTCGGCCCGGACGCGGCCGTACTCGGCGCGGCGGCGCTGACCGCCTCCCTCCCCCTGCACCGACCTGGAGTCCCCTCATGACGACGTTCCCGAATCTGGCCGAGACCCTCCAGGGCCGGCTGATCGTCTCCTGCCAGGCGCCCCCCGGCGACCCGATGCGGGAGACCGCCACCCTGGTCCGGCTCGCGCTGGCGGCCTGTGCCGGCGGCGCGAGCGCCGTGCGCGTCAACGAACCCGAGGTCGTCGCCGCCGTCGCCAAGAGCGTGCCCGTGCCGGTCATCGGCCTGTGGAAGGACGGCGACACCGGGATGTACATCACCCCGACCGTCCGCCACGCCCAGGAGATCGCGGCGGCAGGCGCGGCCGTGGTCGCCGCCGACGCCACCGACCGGCCCCGTCCCGACGGGTCCACCTTCGAAGAGCTGGTCACCGCCGTGCACGCGGCGGGCGCGCTGGTCATGGCGGACGTCTCGACGCTCGCCGAGGGGATCGCCGCGGCCGGTCAGGGCGCGGACTTCGTCTCCACGACCCTGTCCGGTTACGTCCCCGGCAGCCCGGTGCGGCCCGGTCCCGACCTGGACCTCGTCGCGTCCCTGTCGGCCGCGGTCCGCGTACCCGTGGTCGCCGAGGGCAGGATCGCCACCCCCGAGGAAGCCGCCGGGGCGCTGGCCCGGGGCGCGCACAGCGTCGTGGTCGGCACGGCCATCACCGCGCCCACCGCCCTTACCGCGCGCTTCGTGGCCGGCCTCACCGCGAACTAGACCCGTACCGGACGGCGTTCGACGGTGGACGCCGTCCGGCTCTGGAGAACCACCGTGCAGACAACATGCTCCTCCCTTCCCTGGTACCGCGAGATCAGCGGCACCCAGTGGAAGTCCTTCTTCGCCGCCTGGATCGGCTACCTCCTGGACGGCTTCGACTTCGTCCTGATCACCCTCGTCCTGACCGAGATCAGTGACGACTTCGGGCTGAGCACGGTACAGGCGGCCAGCCTGGTGTCCGGCGCGTTCATCACCCGCTGGCTCGGCGGTGCCGTCCTCGGCGCCCTCGGCGACCGCTACGGCCGCAAGCTGTCGATGGTGCTCAGCATCCTGCTGTACTCGGTGGGCACCTTCGCCTGCGGCTTCGCCTGGGACTACCACAGCCTGTTCGCCGCCCGGCTGGCCATCGGCATGGGCATGGCCGGCGAGTACAGCGCCAGCGCCACGTACGTCATGGAGAGCTGGCCGGCGCGGCTGCGCAACCGGGCCAGCGGCTTCCTGATCTCCGGCTACTCCGTCGGTTCGGTGCTGGCCGCGCAGGTCTACGACTGGGTGGTGCCCTCGCTCGGCTGGCGCTGGATGTTCTACCTGGGCCTCGTCCCGATCGTCGTCGCCCTGTGGATGCGCCGGGCACTGCCGGAGGCCGAGGAGTGGGCCGAGAACGTCGCGGAACGGGACGAGAAACCCAATCCGTTCCGCCCGCTGTTCCGCACACCGCGGCTGGCGACGCTCAACACCGCGCTGGTGGTGCTCACCACGGTCGCGCTGTTCCTGGTGTTCACCCCGTCCGGCGACGGCATGGTGCCGGTGCTGTCCGTGGTCGCGGGGCTGGCGCTGGTCGCCTTCGCGGTGCAACTGGGCGGCCGGCGCAACTGGCTGCTGTACGTGTCGATGATCGTGACGCTGTTCTTCGCGTTCCTCTACTCCTGGCCCATCCAGGCCCTGCTGCCGACCTACCTCAAGACCGACCTCGGCTACAGCACCGACCAGGTCACCGACGCCCTGTACTTCGCCGGGTTCGGCACCATGGCGGGCTGCTGGGCGGCGGGCTTCCTCGGCGACCGGATCGGCACGAAGAAGGCGTACGCGCTGACGCTGTTGGCCTCCCTGGTCTTCGTCTTCCCCGTCTTCGCCGTCCAGGACAACCTGCTGCTCCTGGGCTCTCTCCTCTTCTTCCTCCAGGCGACCAGCTTCGGCATCTCCGGGCTGCTGCCGCGCTACATCGGCGGCCACTTCCCCACCCGCAGCCGCAGCGCCGCGCTCGGTTTCACCTACAACGTGGGCGCGCTGGGCGGCGCCGTCGCCCCTGTCCTCGGCGCACACCTCTCCTCGGGCATGGACCTCGGCCAGGCACTCGCCGTCCTCACCTTCGCCGGAACGGTCATCGTGGTACTGCTGGTCGGATTCGACGTACCGGCCCGACTGAACCGCCTCACCGACCCCGACGCCACCACCGACCACCTGGCCGCACCGGAGGACAGGCCGGAACGACATCAGCGACGAAGCGACGCCGTCCAGGGATAGTGCCGGTCAGCTGGCCCGCTACGTAGCCGTGTAGCTACGTAGCGGTCTCGAAGTACGCGGCAGCAGCGACCGGCGAGCCGGCAGCGACGGAGCGTGTGTAGCGTTCGTCGGCGATCTCGACGAACCGACGCCTCGTCGGGTCGGCGGAGACCTCGGCTGAGGCACGCCAGCCGGGGCCCCCGGCCACCCAGTGTTCGCGCGCGATCTCACCCTCGAAGTGGCCGTCGAACATGTCCCGGAGCGCGGCCGCGCCCAGGTTCCCGAGCCTGAAGTCGGACTCCCAGTTGGACACGATGAGGTTGGTGAAGAGAATCTGCTTCCTCCGGGCCGCCGTCATCGGCGTCTGCGGCGGCTCCCAGCACTCAAGGAGTGAGGCGTCGCCGAGCGCCAGCATGATCAGCTCTCGATGGGCGTCACGCCGTGCCGCTTCCTGGGCTATCCGCGTCTGTCGAGCCTGGTACCACAGAGAGGCGGCCACTCCGGCCAGCGCGGCCGCGGAGAAGAGTACGGACAGCGCACCGTAGGTCTGACTGACACTGCTCAGCCGTGCCCAGTCCAGATCGCTCGGAGCGAGGACGTCCAGGATGAACGGGGTCGCGAGAATGAGTCCCAGGACGGACAGGACCAAGGAGGCGACAGGAAGTGCGCGGCTCTTCTGTGACGGTCGAAGATTGAACACGTTCCCCCCACTCTGAGAACAGGGCTGGTTGAACCGCTGGTGCACATTTACCGTGCGCCTATGAGTGAGCGCTACCGTCGAGTCAGCGGTATCACCCACCTCTTCGGCCGGCTCCCTTGTGCGGTCACCGCGGGTGGGTCGCGGTCGCGGCGAGCAGGTGGTCCGTCAGTTCGCGCAGCGTCGCCCGGCTGAGGATCTTGCCGACCGGCAGCAGCACGCCGTGCGAGCGCTGCACCTCCTGGCGCAGTTGGGCCGCCATGAGTGAGTCGAGTCCCTGGCTGGTCAGGTCCAGGTCCGGGTCGAGGTGACCGGCCTCGACGCGGAGGATGGCCGCGACGCCGGACCGGAAGAGTGCCGCCGGGTCGGCGGGGGCGGGATCGGGTGCGGGTGCGGGATCGGGTGCGGGTGCGGGCTCGGGGGTGGGTGCGGGCTCGGGGGTGGGCGCTGGTACGGGGGTGGGCGCTGGTACGGGTGTGGGTGGCTGAGCCGGGGCGGGGGTGGGGGTGGGGGATGTCGGTGGGGTGGTGTCGGGGGTGGTGACGTCCCGGAGGAACGGGGAGGCCGCCGCCGTCGGGTAGGCCGCCCGCCAGCGGTTCCAGTCGACCGGCATGACCACTGTGTCGTCCGCGTCGGTGGCCAGCAGGTGGTCCAGGACGGCGAGTCCTTGCGCCGAGGTGAAACCGCTCATGCCCCGGGGGATCAGGTTCCGTCCGAGTTCGGCGCCCGCCTCGGCGGCCATGCCCCGGTCGGTCCAGAAGCCCCAGTTCACGGCGAGGGCCCGGCGGCCCCGGCTGCGGCGGCCGCGGGCGATGGCGTCCAGGCCCGCGTTGGCGGCGGCGCCCGCCGCGACGTGCGGCGAGGCCAGCAGGGCGTTGCCGGAGGAGAACAGGACGAAGTGGTCCAGGTCGTCGGTGTCGAAGAGGCGGTCCAGGACCCGGGCGCCGTCCAGCTTCGGGCGGAGCACGGCCTGCAGCTCACGCAGGGTGGTGTCGCCGACCGGCTGGTACCGGAACACGCCCGCGGTGTGGAAGACGCCCCGGACCGGCGGGTGACCTGCGGCGCGGCGGCGTTCGACGAGCCGGGTCATCGACTGTCCGTCCGCCGTGTCCACGGGCGCGTACTGGACCTCGGCGCCCCGCGCGCGCAGGTCCGCCAGCAGGGCGGTGACGCCGTCGCCCGACGGTGCGGCCCTGCCGGGCACGGTGCGGCCGGTGAGCAGGAGGTGCCGGGCGCCGCGTGCGACGAGCCAGCGGGCCAGTTCGGAGCCGATGCCGCCCGCGCCGCCGGTCACCAGGTAGGTGGCGTCCGGCCGCATCCGGGTCGGCGCCGGCACGGCGGCCGTGGCCGTGGCCGTGGCGCCCGTCGGCTCCGCGTCGACCGGCGGCGGCGTGAGTTCCCCGGCCGCGACCAGGCGCAGTACGCGGCCGAGGAGTTCCCCGGCCCGCTCGGGCCGCTCGCGGCAGTACGCGGGGGTGTCGAGGGTTCGCAGGGACGCGTTGTGCGGCAGGCTCCCGGCGGTGGGAGCCGCCGCCGTCGGCGCCAGGGTCACGAGGCGTCCGTACGGGGCGAGCAGGGCGCGGTTCTGCTCGGCCGGCGTGCCGGCCGCCGAGTCGAGGATGACGTCCATCCGCGTCCCCCGGGTCCCGGCGAGCAGCGCTTCGGCGAAGTCCCCCCGTACGTCGACGACCTGGGCGACACCCAGGGCACGCAGCAGTGCGCGTTCCCGGGCGCTCCCGGCGGTGGCGTGGATCTCGGCGCCGCGCCACCGGGCCACCTGGACGGCGGCGAGCCCCACCGGATCGGCGGCCGCGTGGATGAGGACCTTGTCGTCCGCACCCAGCGGTGTCGGTTCCATCAGGGCGTACCAGGCGGTCAGGTAGGGGATCGGGACGGTGGCGGCCTCGGCGGGGCCGAGTCCGTCGGGCAGCGGGTGGGTCAGGCGGCGGTCGGCGAGGACGTGCGCGGTGGTTCCGGCGGGGGCCGCGGCGACCACCCGGTCGCCCACGGCGACTCCCCGTACCGCGGTGCCGACTGCCGTCACCGTCCCCGCGGTTCCCCAGACGGTCGACCGGGCCGGGGCGATGCGCACCTCGTCGGCGGACGGGACGGTGTCGGGCGTGTTCTCCGATACACGCACCGCCCGGCGCAGTCGCAGGACGTACCGGGTGTCCGCGCGCAGCGCGATCTGGTCCTCGGTGGGGTCGGCGGCCGTGATCTCGCGGGCGAGGTCCGCCGTCTGCTCGGTGCCGCGCGACGGGTCGAGGTCGACGAGGGTGTGCGGGACGACGGAGAGTTCGCTCGCCGCCGTACGGCCGAAGCCCCGGACGGCGGACTGTTCCGGGTCGGGTGCTCCGTCGGCCCCGCTGACGGTCTCGGCGCCCCGGGTGACGAGCACCAGCCGGGGACGCGGGCCGTCGCCCCGTGTCATCGACAGCGCCTGTTCCAGCAGCAGCGCGCTGCCGAGGCCGACGGGTACCGGGTCTTCCGGGCGCGTCCCGAGCAGGCTCCACAGGTGCACGACGGTGGCGATGCCCCCGGGGTGGTCGCGGCCGGTGTCGCGCAGCAGCCGGGCGTAGTCGTCGAGGCGGGCCGGGTCGACGCGGTACGTGCCGTCGTCGTCGCGCCCGTACCGTGGCCCGGGGCGTACGGCGATCCGGCCGCCGGGGGACGGTGGTGCGAGGCGCGGGCCGTAGTCGTCGTCCTCGAAGACCAGCCAGGTGCCGGGCGTCGGCGGTGCCGGTGCGCGGAGGGCGGGGACCGGAAGCCAGTGTGGCTGGTACAGCCAGTCGGTGAAGGGCGCGGGTTCCTCGCGGCGCGTGAGCCAGCGGATGCGCAGACCCGTGAACTCGGCCAGGGGCGTGCCCTGTTCGTCGGTGACGACGACGTCACCGGCGAAGTGGTCGGCGGTCAGTTCGCGCCGTACCGCGTGGCTGTACAGCGGGCTCCCGGTGAGCGGTCCGTGCAGGCGGAACGCGTCGATCGAGCCCAGGACGAAGGCGTACTGGTCGCCTGGGGTGGTGGTGTCCGGCAGGGTCGCCGCGAGGAGTTGGCCGCAGGCGTCGAGGAGCGCCGGATGGGCGTGGTGGCGTTCGCGGTCGGTCAGCCGGTCCGGGACGACGATCTCGGCCAGGGCCTCGCCGTCCGCGTGCCACACCTGCCCGATGCCCCGGAAGACGCCGTGCCAGTCGTTGCCGCGCGCCGCGCACCGGCGGTAGAACTCGCTGCCGGTGAGGTGGGCGGGAAGGTGTTCGCGTACGGGGCCGGGAAGGGCCGGGGCCGGTGGGGGTGTCGGGTCGGCGGAGGCCGGTTCGATACGACCGTGGGCGTGCCGGGTCCAGGAGGTGCCGTCGGCGGTGGCGACCTCGAAGGTCCAGCCCGGTGTCGCCGGACGCAGGGTCACCCGTAGCTGCGGCGGGGTCTCGGCGGTGAGGAACAGCGCCTTGTCGTAGTGGATGTCCTTGAGCGTGACGGCGGGGCCCTGGACACGGGTGGCGGCGGCCAGGGCCAGTTCCAGGTAGGCGGTACCGGGGAGGATGACCAGGCCCTGCACCTGGTGGTCGAGGAGGTAGGCGTTGCCGGCCAGGTCGAGGGGGCCCGTCCAGTGGTGGGTGCCGTCGTCGTGGGCGGTGTGCCTACCGAGCAGGGGGTGAGGGCGCGGGGCGGCCTCCGGCGCCGCCGCCCCGGTGGGCGGCTCCTCGTACCAGAACTCGGTGCGCTGCCAGGGGTAGGTCGGCAGTCCCACGTAGGCGGCCGGGCTGTCGACCAGCGCGGCCAGGCGCAGGGGGTAGCCGGCCTGGTGGAGCTGGGCGGCCGAGGTCAGCAGGGCGGTCAGGTCGTCGGTGTCGCGCAGCAGCGAAGGTGTCACCTGGTCGCCGGTGCGGTCCTCGGGGAGGCACTCCCTGACCGCCGCCGAGAGGATCGGATGGGGGCTGATCTCGATGACCGCGGCAGTCGTGCCGGGGGCGGTGGTCTCGGCGTCGACGGCGGCGTGGAAGCGGACCTCGTCGCGGAGGTTGCGCACCCAGTAGTCCGCGTCGAGTTCCCGTCCGGTCAGCGACTCGCCGGTCACCGTGGAGCGCAGCGGAATCCGTCCGTCTCGTGGCCGTACGGAGTCCAGGGCGGTGCGCAGGGCGTCCAGGAGGGGGTCGACGTGGCTGCTGTGCGAGGCGACGTCCACCTTGACGATCCTGGTGAAGACGTCCCGTGCGGCGAGGGTCTCCAGTACCTTCTCCACCGCTGTGGCGCTGCCCGAGACGATGGTGCGGCGCGGGCCGTTGCTCACCGCGACATCCACGTCGGGTACGTCGGCCAGTTCGCGGCGGAGTTCGTCGGCGGGCAGGTCCACGGCCGCCATGGTCCCCGTGCCGGCGATCTCCCTGAGCAGGGCGCTGCGGCGGCAGATCACGGCGGCGCCGTCGGCGAGGGTGAGCGCGCCCGCGGCGCAGGCCGCCGCGACCTCGCCCATGCTGTGGCCGATCACCACGTCGGGTTCGGCGCCCCAGGAGCGCCACAGCGCGGCGAGGCCGACCTCGACCGCCCAGAGCAGCGGCTGTACGACGTCGATCGGCCAGTCCGGTTCGGCGTCGCCGCTGGTCAGCTGGGTGAGCACCGACCAGCCGCGTTCGGCGCGGACGTGCCGGTCGCACTCCTCGACGGTCTCCCGGAAGACGGGTTGGGTGCGCAGCAGTTCGCGCCCCATGCCGGCCCACTGGGAGCCCTGGCCGGGGAAGACGAAGACGGTCCGCCAGCGGGCGGCGGGCCGGGCGGCGACGACCGGGCGGTCGCCGCGGAGCTGGGTCACGGCCTGGTCGTGGGTGGTGGCCAGGACGGTCATGCGGTGCCGGTGGTGGGTGGCGCGGGTCAGGGTGCTGAAGCTGACGTCGCGCAGGAGGTGGCGGTGGCCGTCCCCGTCCGGGCCGAGGAAGTCGGCGTAGGAGGCGGCCAGTTCGCGCAGTGCGGCGGGGGTACGGGCGGACAGGGCGAGCAGGTACGGCCGGGGTGCGCCGGACGGGGGCGGCACGGGGGCCGGGCGGTGTTCGCCGGACGCGGGCGGCACAGGGGCCGGGCGGTGTTCGCCGAGGACGACGTGGGCGTTGGTGCCGGAGATGCCGAAGGAGCTGACGGCGGCGTACCGGGGGGTGTCGTCGTCCCCCCAGTCGTGGGGGGTCTGCGGGATGCGCAGCGCCATGCGGTCCCAGTCGACGGCGTCGGTGGGGCGGGTGCTGTGCAGGGCGGGCGGGACGGTGCCGTGGGACACGCACAGGGCCGCCCGGACGAGGGCGGCGATGCCGGCGGCTGCCTCGGTGTGGCCGATGTTCGTCTTCACCGAGCCGACCAGCAGCGGGTCGGCGGCCGTGCGGCCCGCGCCGGTGCCGTAGACGGCGTCCAGGGCGCGCAGTTCGATGGGGTCGCCGGTGGGGGTGCCGGTGCCGTGGGCTTCGACGAAGCCGACGCGGCGGGGGTCGACGCCGGCGCGGGCGCAGGCGTGCCGCATGGTGTCGATCTGCGCGGTCTCGGACGGCGTCATGAGGTAGCCGCTGCTGCGGCCCTCGTTCTCGACCGCCGAGCCGTGGATGACGGCGTACACGCGGTCGCCGTCCGCCTCGGCCCGGTCCAGCGGTTTGAGGACGACGACGCCGACGCCGTCGCTGCGTACGAAGCCGTCGGCGTCCTGGGCGCCGAACTTGCACCGTCCGTCTGCCGAGAGCATGTCTGCCTGGGAGAAGGTGATGCTCTCCTCGGGTGTGAGGACCAGGTTGACGCCGGCGGCGAGCGCGAGGCCGGCCTCCCCGGCGCGCAGCGCGGCGCACGCCTGGTGGACGGCGACCAGCGAGGACGAGCAGGCGGTGTCGACGGAGGTGCTGGGCCCGCGCAGGTCGAAGAAGAACGACAGGCGGCCGGAGAGGACGCTGCGCGAGGTGCCGGTGTTGGCGTAGATGTCCAGGGCCCCGGCGGCCCGCAGCAGGTCCCAGTACTCGGCGGTGCGCTGCCCGACGACGACGGCGGTGGGGCTGCCCGCGAGCTGCTCCAGGGTCAGGCCCGCGTCCTGGACGGCGGCGGCGGCGGTCTGCAGGAGCAGCCGTTGCTGCGGGTCCATGTGGCTCGCCTCGCGGCCGGAGACACCGAAGTAGGCGGCGTCGAAGCCACGTATGTCGGGCAGGAACCCGCCCCGGCGGCTGATGATCCGGCCGGGGGTGCGGGGGCGGGGGTCGTGGAAGGTGTCGACGGGGAACCGGTCGGCGGGTATCTCCGAGGTGGCGTCGATGCCGTCGAGTTGCAGCCGCCAGAACGCCCCGACGTCGCGCGCGCCGGGGAACTCGCAGGCCATCCCGACGATGGCTACGGGCAGCGGGGCGGGAGGGGTCGGGGCGGCTATCGGGTCCTGCTGCTGCGCCGTCACACGGCACCTCCTGTCGTCAGTCATCGAGTCACCCGGTCCAGGACGGCAGCGCGCGGACCGTGAGGACCACGGCCACCGCCGACCAGCCCGGGGCGCCGCCGAACAGCAGCACGTGGTCGCCCTCGTCGAGCTGTCCGGTGCGCAACAGGTGGTCCAGCGCGATGAACTGGTCGCTGGCGGAGGCGTGTCCGATGCCGCAGCCGAACTCCCACTGCGACCGGGTGACGTCCAGGCCCAGCGGTTCGGTGGCGCAGTTGCGGGTGGTGGCCTCGTCGCCGTTGGGCACCAGCACCCAGCGCAGGTCGGAGCCCTTGAGGCCGGCCTCGTCCAGGGCGGCGAGCACGGTCTCGGAGCACGCTTTCGCGATGCCGTCGGCGATGCTCATACCGCCGACCTCCCGCACCCGCTCGTTGAACTGCTGGGCGCGTTGCACGGTGTCGACGCGGCGGCCCGTGGACCCGGTGGGCGGGAAGAGGGGTTCGTCGCCGCGGGCCATCGCCTCGAACTCCGGGTAGACCCGGGAGACGACCGCCTCCACCTGGGCGAAGCCGTCGGTGGGGCTGATGACGACGGCGCTGGCGGCGTCGGCGGCGATCACACCCATCGGTCCGCTGTTCCAGCGGTTGAGGAGGGGTGAGTCGAAGTTGTCGGCGGTGGTGAGGAGGATGTCCGGGCGGTCGGCCGGCTGGTGCGCCAGCAGGCCGGCGGCCAGTTCGACGCCGGTGAGCATGCTGTTGCAGCCGTTGCGGATCTCGGTGCCGCCGGCTCCGGCGATGCCCAGCTCCCGCATGATGTACGCCGCCGGCGACCACATCTCCGGGCCCTGGAAGAACGTCGATCCGTGCAGGACGGTGCCGATCGTCGCGGCGCCCGACGGGGAGCGGTCCAGCGCGGTGCGGGCGGCCCGTACGGCCATGTCGGGCGGGGCGTCCGGTCCGGCGACGAGCACGCCGCGCAGCCGGCTCTCGGCGTGCACGGCGGCGTCGTACAGGCCCGCGGCGACCGCCTCGGACGCCGGGTAGGCGGGGGGCAGCCAGCAGCCCAGGCCGGTGAGGAAGACGTTGGCGGGCTTCATGTCGTTGCACCTCTTGTCCAGGTCCGGATGGTGGTCAGAACAGGGCCCGGGAGTCGGGGGAAACCTTCATCTTGCCCAGCAGCGGGTGCCAGAGGTGTCCGGGATCGGCCTCGACGGCGGCGACGAACTCGCGCATCGCGGTCAGCGCGGCCGGTTCCTGTTCGTCGTAGACGTCGCCCTGGAGGAGTTTGAGGACGTCGATGCGGTAGCGGGGGTCCTGGACGAAGGCGGTGAAGAGGATGTTGAGCCGGTAGTAGAGCGAGATGAACTCGTACCAGCTGGACACGCCGCGCCGCAGTTTCGTCACGTAGTTCTCGAAGCGGGCGGCCTTGAAGTCGCCGGCCTCGGCGGCGGCGATGATGTCGGCGCAGGCCAGCCGGGCGCTGTTCATGGCGACACTGACACCGCTGGAGAAGATGGGGTCGACGAACCGGGCGGCGTCGCCGATCATCACCATCGCGTCGTCGCACACCTTGCGCATGCCGTAGCTGTAGTCGCCCTCGGCCTTGAAGGGACGGACCCGTTCGGTCTTCTTCAACGCGTCGTGCAGCAGGGGCCGGCTGCCCACCGAGTCCCAGAAGAACGCTTCGAGGTCACCGGCGCTCTCCCTGAACCGGGCCTTCTGGGTGACGACGCCGACCGAGGTGATCGTGTCGGTGATGGGTATCTGCCACACCCAGGTGTCGGTGAGCGGCAGGAAGTGGATGAAGATGTACTCGGCCTGGTTCTCGTCGTTGGCCAGGGCCTCCCGGTCCAGTCCCTCGAACCAGCTGTGCACGGCGTACTGGTTGAACACCGGGTCGGCCACCTTGACCCCCAGCTGCCGTCCCAGCAGGGTGCCGCGTCCGCTGGCGTCGACGACCATCCGGACCGCGACCTCGGCGGTGCCTCCGCCCAGGCCCACCTTCAGCACGGGACGGTCCGTGTCGGAGAAGTCGACGCCGCGCACCCGCACCCCGGAGTACACTTTCGCGCCGAGGCTCTCGGCGTGTTTGAGCAGGATGTGGTCGAAGCGGCCCCGGTCGACGTGGAAGGTGTGGTCGCGGTCCACGCCCAGCTGGTCGCGTTCGTTGAACAGTACGTCGGCGGCGCCGAGGCCGTGGTCGTGGACCTGGAAGCCGAGCGGGTCCACGTCGTCGGCGTTGGCCGAGGTCCAGGCGGCGCCGTACTTGCGCGGGAAGCCCGCCTCCTCGATCTTGTCCATGGCGCCGATCTCCAGCAGTACCGGCGTGGTCGCCGGCACCAGGGACTCGCCCACGTGCTCCCGGGGGAAGAACGCGCCCTCGAAGACCGCGACCGACAGACCGGCCTTGGCCAGGTAGGACGCGGCGGTGGAGCCGGCCGGGCCGCCGCCGATGATGCCTATGTCGTAGTCGTGCGTCATCTGATCTCCTGTCACGTCTGTCAGAGGGCGGCGGTCTGGGATCGACGTAGGCTCAGGACCAGGTCGGTGATCGCCTCCAGCGTGCGGAAGTGTTCACCGGTCATGTGTGCGGGCGGCACACGTACGCCGTATGCGGTACGGATGTGTGCCAGCAGGCGGGCGGTGCGCACCGAGTCGAGCACGCCCAGCTCCAGCAGCGGGGCGGCGGCGGTGATCTCCTCGGGCAGTACGCCCGTGGCGAGTTCCTCGCGGGTGTAGGTGAGCAGTTGGTCCAGCAGGGTCGCGCGGTCAAGGTCCGTCATGGGTTCCTCCTTCATGGGTTCCACCGTCATGGGTTCCACCAGAGGCACGTGCCACGAGGTAGGTGGTGGGCAGTTCCAGCGGCTGTCCGTCGGGGGTGTGCTCGGTGGTGTGCAGGGCGATGTCACCGTCGGCGACGACGTCGAATCCGTGCTGCTCGAACAGCAGCCGAAGGCGGCCGTCGGCGGCGGGGGCGATGCGGGCGCCGAAGTCGAAGTGGTCGGCCAGACCGGCGGTCTTCGGCAGGTGCGCGCCGCCGGCCAGCAGTTCGGCGACGTACCAGCCGGTGCGTTCGGTCAGTTCCTGGGCGAACAGGACACCCGTGGCGCCGAGCAGCCGGGCGACGGCGGTCAGCATCCTGCCCCGGTCGTCGGGGGCGAGCTGGTGCAGGACGCCGCGCAGGTAGACGTGGGCGTCGCCGTACTCGGCGTGCAGGGCGGCAGCGGTGTCCTCGTCAAGGAGGTCGGCCCGGCGGTAGGTGACATTGGGGGCGGGGTGTGTGGCGGCGGCCAGGGCCACGGCGGCCTCGGCGATGTCCACGCCGACCACCGTGGGGAAGTGCCGGGCCAGCCACCGGGTCTGCCGTCCGCTGCCGCAGCCGAGGTCGATCAGGGGCAGGGCCGGGTCGGCGTGGTCGCGGAAGAGCGGCAGGTGCCGCGCGGCGGTCAGCTCCGGCGGGGCGTCCCAGAGGGCGGCTCCGGGTTCGGCGGGCAGCGCGGACCAGAAGGCGTCCCAGGCCGTGGCGCCCGTCATACGGCCGCTCCCCGGGTGGCCAGTGCGCCGATGGCGGCCCGGTCGACCTTGCCGTTGGCCGTACGGGGGAACGTGTCCACGGTGTGCAGCGCGTCGATGGCCATGTACGGCGGTAAGTGCCGCGCACAGTGGCGGCGTAACTCGGTGTACCGGGGGCTGCGACCGGTCTCGGGGACCACGAATGCGTGCAGCCGGGCCTCCGGGCCGGTGCCCAGGACGACGACCGCCGCGTCCCGTACCGTCTCGTGGGCGGCGAGTACGGCGGTGATCTCGGCCGGTTCGACGCGGTGGCCGCGGATCTTCGCCATGTCGTCGGTGCGGCCCCGGTACTCCAGCAGACCGTCGGGGTCGTACCGGCCCAGGTCACCGGTCCGGTACGGCCGTCCGTTCTGCGGTGGCCCGCCCCAGTAGCCGAGCATGACGGTCGGACCGCTCACCACGATCTCACCGTCGTCCAGCGACACCGTGTCCCCGGCGACGGGTGTGCCGATCGGGAGGGGGCCGGTACGGGCGAGGTCGGCGGCGGTCACCTCGTACGAGGTGCACACGTTGGTCTCGGTCGGGCCGTACCAGTTGAGCATGCGGACGCCGGCGGGCCAGGCGCCGCGCATTTCCCTCAGCGGCTTGAGGGGGAACGGCTCTCCGGCGAAGACGCAGGCGCGCAGCGCGCCGGGGCCGCGTTCGAGCAGTTCGCCGTAGTCGGCCATGAGCACCAACGCGGACGGCACCGAGTACCAGACGGTGATCCGGCTCTCCAGCAGGAAGTCGACCAGGGGTTGGGCGGCACGGGCGAGGGCCTCGCCGACGAGGTGGACCGACGCGCCGGTACGGAAGGCGGCATAGAGGTCGAAGACGGAGAGGTCGAAGCCGAACGCGGCGTGGTTGGCCAGCCGGTCGGCCGGGACGAGCGCGAGTTCCCGGCAGGCCCAGTCGACGAAGGCGAGCGCGCCCCCGTGGCTCACGCAGACGCCCTTCGGGGTGCCTGTCGACCCCGAGGTGTAGAGGATGTACGCCGGGTCGGCGGGCCGGACCGGGCAAGGGGTGGCCCTCGGCAGGTGCGCGCCGTCGCGCCGCAGGTCCGCGCAGGGTACGCAGGCCGTGCCGGGAACCCGGTCGGCGTGGTCGGTGACGATCAGGGCCGGGCCGGCGTCGGCGGCGACGCGGGCCACGCGCTCGCGGGGATTGTCACGGGGGACGGGGACGTGGATCGCGCCGCACCGCAGCACGGCCTGGGCGACGGCCACCGCGTCCGCCGTCTTGTCCGTCCAGACGAGGACGCGGTCGCCGGGCCGGACGCCGCGGGCACGCAGCGCGGCCAGGTACGTGCCGGCGCGCGCGTCGAGTTCGGCGTAGGTCAGTTCGGTGGTCAGGTCGCTGACCGCGAGGGCGTCGGGGGTACGGGCGGCGGCGTCTGCCACCAGACTGTGCAGGAGTGTCACAGTCCCATCTCCCCGGCGATCAGCTGACGCTGGATGTCGGAGGTGCCGGAGAACGTCGTCGCGGGAGCGGCGTCCCGCAGCGCTTCCTCGATGCCGTACTCCGCGAGGAAGGCCCGGCCGCCGAAGATCCGGCTCGCGTCGAGGGCGGTGGCGAGGGCCGCCTCGGAGACGGCGAGCTTGGCGAGGGCGACCCAGAGGCCGGGGTCGCGGTCGGCGTCGATCTCGGCGCAGGCCCGGTAGAGCAGCAGCCGTCCGCTCTCCAGCCGCAGTCTCATGTCGGCCAGCCGGTCCGTCACCGGCTGGTGGTCGGCGAGCCGCCTGCCGGACCGGTCCCGCTGCCGGACGTGCCGGAGGCACTGGCGGATCAGCCGTTCCTGCTGGCCGAGGTAGAGGGCAAACAGACAGGACCGCTCCCACCGCATGGAGGTCCGGAAGACCAGTTGGCCCTGGCCGGGGCTGCCCAGCACCCGGTCGTCCGGCACGAAACACCGGCTGAAGCGCACTTCGCTCGCCCGGCAGGCGGTCAGGCCGGCCTTCTCCAGGGGCTCGCCCACCTCCAGTCCGGGGGTGTCGCGGTCGACGGCGAACGCGGTGGCGGCGAACCAGCCGGCGTCGGGGTCGGTGGTCGCGTAGGTGACGTAGAGGCCGGCGTCCGGGCCGTTGCTGACGAAGCTCTTGACGCCGTCGAGGAGATAGCCGCCGTCGACCTCGGTGGCCGTGGTCGCCAGCCGGGAGATGTCCGAGCCGGCGTCCGGTTCCGTCATGGCGTTGCCCGCGATCAGGTCGCCGGAGCACAGGGCGGGCAGCAGCGCCTTGCGGGTGGTGGGGGACGCGAACTCCAGGACCGGTCTGACGCAGGCGAACAGGTGGGCCGCGGCGGCGAAGAGCAGCCCGGTGTCCGCACCGCCGTCGCCGGCCGCCTCGTAGAGGAGGGCCGTGTCCAGGGCGCCGAGGCCGGCGCCGCCGTACTCTTCCGGAACGGCCGCTCCTGGTAATCCGAGGGCGGCCAGTTCCTGCCACCACCGCATCGCGCGGGGCCCGTGGAGTTCTCGCGCGGCTTCCCGTACCCGTGCGTACCGCTCCTGTTGTTCCGCACTCAGGTCGAAATCCATGAGACGCCTTTCAGGAAGCGGCGGCCGGGCGGGCGGTGGACCAGAGCGGGGTATCGACTATCTCGATCACGGCGCATGCGATATTCAGTCCGGGGCCTACTCCGAGCATCAGAAAATGGTCCCCGGGCCGTAATGCGCCGGTGAGGAGGAGCTGTTCGAGGGCCACGGTCTGGTCGCTGGCGCCGATATGGCCGACGGTGCGCCCTTGTTCCCAGGTGGAAAGGGACATCGGCAGGCCCAGCGGTACCATCGCACGTCCTTCGACGCGTTCTCGTGACCCGTTGGCATAGGCGACACGGGAGACGTCGTCCATCGTGATGCCGGCTTCTTCGAGTGTGCGGCTGACGAGTTCGTCCTGGGCGGCGACGAGTTTCAGCGGACCGGCCGGGTCCCGGTCCGGGCCGTCGAGCCAGCGGTGCTTGGAGTCACCGAAGTCGAGCCGGCCCGCCCGGCCGGCCCCCGGGGGGAACAGCGGCTCGGGCCCGCGGTGCATGGCCTCGTACTCGGGGAGCGTGACCGCGTTGACCGACTTGAGCCGGGCGAAGCCCTCGCGGCGGCTGAGGACGATGGCCGAGCCGGCGTCGCCCATGACGAAGTGCGGGCTGAAGCGCCAGCGTTCCAGCAGGTCGGAGGTGAAGTTTTCGCCGGAAGTGACCAGCGCGGCCTCGTTCTCGGGTGCGGCCATGAGGTGACTCGCCGCCAGTTCCAGGGCGGAGAACATGCCCATGCAGCCCTGTCTGACCTCGGCCGCGGTGGCCCGGCCGGCACCCGTGTGCCGCTGTACGTAGTACTGCGGGCACCAGCCGTGGGGGCCCTGGTACCAGACGCTGACGTAGAGCAGCAGGCTGAGCGACCCGGCGTCCTGCCCGGCCCGTTCGAGTGCCTGCCGGCAGGCCCGGACGGCCATTTCGGGGGCGGGGACGTCACCCGCGACGGTGACGCTGGTGATTCCGTACTGTTCTGCGGCACTTCGGTCGATCAGGTTCCGTTCGACCGCCCATCCGATGGGGACCCGGTCGGGGAGAAAGGATCCCAGACCGCTGATCAGCACACCGGACGTCTTCATGACCCACCCCGGATTCTTTCGATCGCACACACCGAATCGCTGCCCGCATCAGGTCAATAGGGCAGCGAGAGAAGAAAGACGAGAAGTTGAGGAGAGAGGTGGAGAGGTGGAGAGGCGAGGAGTCGGAGAGGGACGGAGAAGGAGGGGACAGGAAACGTACGGTCTCTTCTGTGCGCCGACTCGCTCATATGCCGCCCCGGTAAATCCGGCCTGGTCCGACGGAAGGGGCAACGGCATTCCTGAAAGTAAGGGTGCACTCGGTTCCGGTGTGCGTCAAGATGCCGGCGTTAACACCTGGGCGTTATGCGCAGATTGCACCCTCGGATGAACTCTCGGAGGAACTCTCGGACGAACCCTCGGCCGGATGCCGTGCGCGGTCGGCCGAAAGCCGTGAGTTCGACGAGGCGGACGTCTCGTTGAACATCATGACCGAGCACGCGCTCGTGCCCGCACCCGTCGACAGGAGACGTCCCGTGACCACCGACACCTCCCCCACCCCGGCAGCCGAGCCGCACGGCCCCGCGGACCGGCCGGCGGTGCGCGCCGCGACCGCCGCCGACGCCGAGGCCGTCACCCGGATGCGCTCCGAGTACGTCCTGTCCACTCCCTTGAGCGAGGAATGGATCCGGCGGTGCGCACAGGAGTTGGCACCGCGGCTGACTCCGACGGGCGACGCGCGGGCCTTCGTCATCGACGCCCCCGACGGCACCATGGCCGCCTGCGCCCTCGCCCTGATCCGCCCCGTACTTGCCGCACCGGCCTACCCCCACGGCGTGGCCGCCCACATCCAGGTCGTCGCCACCCACCCCGGTCACCGGCGCCGCGGCCACGCCCGAGCCGTCCTCACCGCCCTGCTCGACCACCTCGCCGCCACCGACCACGTCACCCTGTTCGAGCTGCACGCCGCCGTCGAGGCGCAGCCGCTCTACCGCGAACTGGGCTTCAGCGGCAGTCCGGCACTGATGCGGATGACACGCCTCGCACAGCCGACGAGCACGACGGCGGACAGCGTGGCGGGCACGACGGCGGGCACAGCGCGGCACCGCCCCAACCGCCTGACGCCCGACCAGTACGCCGACACCCTCCCCAAGTCCACGGCGTTCGCCTGCGTGTACTTCACCGACGAGGACGACCGGCCGGTCCAGCTCCACTCCGTCTACTCCCCCGAGCATCCCTGGCAACTGGCCGGCGGCACCATGGACCATGGCGAGCGGCCCTTCGAGACGGCCGTGCGCGAGTGCCGGGAGGAGACCGGCCTGACCGTGTCGGGACCGCCCCGGCTCCTGGCCGCCGTCTACGGCCTGCCCGGCGCCCAGTGGCCCTACAGCACGATCGGCATGGTCTTCGACGGTGGCCGGCTCACCGCGGAGCAGATCGGTGGCATCGCCCTCGACCCGCGGGAACACGACGAGGTCCGCGTCCTGTCCCTGGACCGGTGGAAGCCGCTGATGCCGGCCCGGGACTTCGCCCGTCTGCACGCCGTCGCCGAGGCCCGCCGCACCGGCCGGGCCGCCTACTGCGGTACCTGGGACCGGGACGACGCGTGAGCGGCAGCGCTCCCGGGCGCCGGGCTCATCCCCCGCGCCGTACCCGAGCCGCCTTGCGGGCCTCCGCGAGCTTGCGGGCCTCGTTGTTCTTGCGGGACGACCGGCCGCCGGAGCCGCTCTTCACGCCGTCCTTGGTGCTGCCCATGCCCCGGAACGGGATGTTGTCGTTCTTGGGGCGCGGCGCGGCCGGCCCGCCGTCGAGGGGCTCGCCGGACGGGGCCCTGGCGCCGGTGATCCGGCTCAGCTCCGCCTCGCCGGACCGTACCTTCGCGACCTTCGGGGTGACCCCGGCGTCCGTCATGACCTGCCCGGTCTCGCGGCGCTGTCCGGACAGGACGAGTGTCACGGCGGTGCCGGAGCGGCCGGCCCGCGCCGTGCGGCCCGCGCGGTGCAGATAGTCCTTGGGGTCGGTGGCCGGGTCGACGTTGACCACGAGGTCGAGGTCGTCGACGTGCAGGCCGCGTGCGGCGACGTTCGTCGCCACCAGGGCGGTGACCTTGCCCTCCTTGAACTGGGCCAGGGTCCTGGTGCGCTGCGGCTGGGACTTCCCGCTGTGCAGGGCGGCCGCGGGCACGCCGCTGGCCCGCAGGTGCCGGGTGAGCTGGTCGACGCCGTGCTTGGTGTCCAGGAAGAGTAGGACGCGGCCGTCCCGGGCGGCGATCTCCGTGGTCACAGCGTACCGGTCCGGTCCGTGGACGACGAAGACGTGGTGCTCGATCTCGGAGACCGCGTTGGACGAGGGGTCCACGGAGTGGACGGAGGGATCGCGCAGATAGTTCCGCACCAGCTGGTCGACGTCGCGGTCGAGGGTGGCGGAGAACAGCATCCGCTGCCCGTCGGGACGCACCTGGTCCAGGATTCCGGTGACCTGCGGCAGGAATCCCATGTCGCACATCTGGTCGGCCTCGTCCAGGACGACGATGCGCAGCTGTCCCGTCCGGCAGTCCTTGCGCTCCATCAGGTCGTGCAGCCGGCCCGGCGTGGCGACGACGACCTCGGCACCGTCCCGCAGCGCGGCGGCCTGCCGTCCGATGGACACCCCGCCCACCACGGTCGCGATCCGCAACCGCAGCGCCTCGGCGTACGGGGTGAGCACCTCGGCGACCTGCTGCGCCAGTTCCCTGGTGGGTACGAGTACGAGGGCCAGCGGCTCCTTGGGCCGGGCGCGCCGTCCGGCTGTCCGGGCGAGCATGCCCAGACCGAAGGCCAGTGTCTTGCCGGACCCGGTGCGGCCCCGGCCCAGGACGTCCCGTCCGGTGAGCGCGTCCGGCAGGGCGGCCGACTGGATGGGGAAGGGCGTCGTCACGCCCTGTTCGTCGAGCACCCGCAGGATCTCGGGCGGGAGCCCGAGGTGGGCGAAGCCCGTAGCCGAGGACGGCGCAGGGGTGGCGGGTGACTCACTCACGGGAGACCTTCCTCCGAAGGGACCGTACCGAGGAAGGCGCGGCAGGGGAACGGCCACCGGTCCGGGATGCCGAACGGGCCCAGGCACGGTGACGCTGCAAACCGTCCACGTTAGCACGGGACGTACGGGGCCCCTTGATGTTCCTGAGCGCCGGAGCTCTGGAGCTCTGGAGCTGGAGCTCCGACAAGGAGTGCGCGACGGAGCACCCGCCGCGTGCGGGCCTGGCTTGCCGCATGACAAGGCGTGAGCCGAAAGCCGCGGGAAGCCCGGGAAGCCGCAGATAGTCGCGGATAGTCGCAGGTAGTTGCGGACCGTCGCAGAAGGCCCCGCACCGCAGGACACGGTGCGGGGCCCTCAAGGCTCGCGCAGGTCAGCCACGCACCTGCTGCCAGCGCCAGAACTGATCCGTCCACGGGCCGACTTCCTCCAGTTGCAGGAAGGCGTTCCCCGCCTGGTAACTCTGCTGCGTGGCGACCGCCAGTCCGTCGGCTCCCACCGGCCTGATCACGAAGTCCGCCTGCGCGCTGTCCATCGAGACCAGGCGCCACAGTTGCCTCTCGCTCTTGCTGTCGGACCTGAGCGACATGACACCCGCACCGCTTTCGGCAGTGAGCTCTTTCCAACCTGAGTGAGCTGGCATGTGTGGTTGTCAGGTGCTCGTGGCTGAGGGTCGCCCGTTCGCTTTGGCGCTGCGTGGCATCATCGCCGCAGGGCACACGGGACGTCCGTCTCAATGATGCCTCCGGCGGTGCATGGCATCATGTGCAGGATGATCACTGAACGGGGGATGCGGTGCAGGGCGTCTACCTGATGGGGTACATACCATCGCTGGCCATTCTGGTGCTTGCCGTGGCGGTGAACTGGGCGCGTTTCATACTCAAGCGGGGTGGTGTGCGCACGCAGGGGCGAGAGGGAGGCGACAGTTGGGGGGCCGGGATCCGCTCGGTGGACGTCATCTACCGAGACCATGCGGGGAAGCGCCACTACGTGACCGTAGCTCCCGAGTACCTGCCCATACGGAGGCGTTCGTCCGTCATAGAGATCGTTTACGATCCGCGGAATCCCAAGCGCGCGATGTCGGTGGGCGAGTTCGAGCGGCCGGTCTGGAAGACCACCGACGGCAGCTTCTTCTTCCTCGCGGTCGGTATCGCCCTGCTCTACACGGTGCTCATCCTGCTGTTGACGTGAAGGAACAGCCCTTCATCTTGTCGTTTATCGTCCGACGTCGAATGCGACTCGAACTTGATCGGCGCTTGCGCAGTTCATCGGATACGTAGGCGGCCTCCGTCTGATCCTGTGCTCCGTCACAGAGTGGATCAGTGAGCCTTCGGCAACCTGACTGGTTCGGCGGCGAGTCGGTGTGAGGGGTGGGTTCGGGAAGAGGTGAAGCTCCTGGTAGATGGGTTGTCGACCAAGATCAATCTGTCCGCCTGGAGCTTCGCGTGCTTGTCTACCCATCGGGGATCGATCTGTCCAGCTCGACCCTGCGGTTCCTCTCCCGTCTGCTGGCCGCCCGGCGTCTGGAGCGGGGCACTCGGTGGCGCCGGCTGAGCGCGGACCGGCAGGCCCTGCTCGTACTCGCGCACCTGCGCTGCGGACACACCTATGCCCAGCTCGCGGCCGGGTTCGGAGTCGGCATCGCCACCGTCCACCGGTACGTCGCCGAGGCCGTGGAGGTCCTGGCCGTCCTCACCCCCGGCCTCGCTGCGGCCACCCGCACCGCCTCGCGCAAGGCGTTCGTGATCCTCGACGGCACCCTGCTGCCCATCGACCGGATCGCCGCCGACCGGCCGTATTACTCCGGGAAACACCGCAAGCACGGGATGAACGTGCAGGTCCTCGCTGACCCCTTCGGCCGACTGCTGTGGGCCTCGCCCGCCCTGCCCGGAGCGGTCCACGACATCAAAGCCGCGCGCACCCACGGCATCATCGACGCCCTGGCCGAGGCCGGGGTGTCCTGCTGGGCGGACAAGGGCTACCAAGGGGCCGGCGCCACGGTTCGCGTTCCCTACCGCCGCCGCTGGGAGAAGCTCTCCGAAGGCCAGCGCGCAGCGAACGTCTCCCATGCCAAGATCCGCGCGCTCGGAGAGCAGGCCATGGCCACCCTCAAGTCCTGGCGGCTGCTGCGCAAGCTCCGCTGCAGCACCACCCGCATCACCGACCTGGTCAAGGCCGTGCTCGCGCTTCACCTCGCGACGGCAAGCTGAGGTTGGAAACGGCTCAGTGTCCCCGATCAGTGAAAGGCTCTGGTCGAAAGCACCGGTGTCCTTGTTGTAGGCGGCGTTGCGGATACGTACGACGCGATCGCCGTATCCGGGCTCGGGAATGAACTCCCACTGCGCCTGTTTCTGCGGTGGCGAGACGGAGTCCCGCCATACGACGGCCTGCACGTCATGGCCTGCCCATCCGAACGGCGCGATGTGCATGCCGCTCACCGACTGGACGATCAGGTGTGGACCCCGGGGTATCGGCAGGTTGACCATACGTCTCCTCTCATCGGGCAGGCGCCACTTCCGGCACACGCAAGCGGTGCCTGGTACGTGTGAAGTGCTGTTCTGCCTAGGAAACCGGCACGGTGCGCAGACGCTATCCGCGGGCCGTGCCCCTCGGTGAGAGACAAACAGGACATGACCAGCCTGGCTGAGTGAAGTCGGCGTCCGACTCGGCCACCGGAAGCCGGGTGCGCGCGGACTCGGCCCGGTGAGCGGTCTGCTTCAGCACGAGTCGCCTGCCGAGGGCGGCAGCTCGGCGTCGAGCTTGCCGGCGGGTACGCGTTCGACGCGGGTCCAGCCCCTCCAGCCCCGTTCTTCCAGGACCGCCATCAGCCGCTCGGCGCCCGGTGAGGACTCCACCGTGGCCGAGTCCAGCAGGTCGACGAACTGGTCGTCCCAGGAGTCGTCGCCCGTCTCGCCGGCCTCGACGGCGCGCATCATCAGGCGCTCCATGATGTCGGCGACCTCGGTGATCCGCGGGTCGTCGACCGGCCAGTCGAGTGCCTCGCTGAGGAGGCTGTAGAGCCGCACCATGTCGGGGTGGTCCAGCTCCTCGTGCTTCTTGGCGATCACGGCGTCGATCTGGTGCGGCACCTGGGCGGCGATCATGATCCAGGCGTCCCGTTCCATCTCGATGTACCGCTCCTGGACGCCGATGGCGCGCAGCCGGTCGAGGTAGTCCACGACGCTCCGCGGGAGCGCCAGGTGCTCTCCGGCGGCGAGCCGGGCGAGGCGTTTGCGGGTGTCCTGGAGCCGCCGGATCTCGGCGCGCAGATTCTTGTCGATCTCCTGGACGCCGTCGGCGAACTCCTCCGGGCCGGCGTCGAGGAGTTCCTGCACCCGGGCCAGCGGCACACCCGCGTCCGCCAGGGTGTGGATGCGGATCAGCCGCACGACCGCCGCCGCGCCGTAGGTGCGGTACCCGGACCGGTCGCGTTCGGGCTCCGGCAGCAGCCCTATCTTGTGGTAGTGGCGTACCGCCCGTACCGTCACCCCGGCGTGTGCCGCCAGCTGGCTGATAGTGAGCATGGGTCTCAGACTGCCTCAGGCGATCTTCCGGCGATAGGTGGCCATCGCGGAGACGTACGCCACGACGAGGATGCCTGCGCACCAGGCGAGAGCGGTCCAGATGTCGTCGCCGACCGGCCGCTGGGCGAACAGGTCGCGGATCGTGTTGACGATGGACGTCACCGGCTGGTGCTCGGCGAAGGCGCGCACCGGGCCCGGCATGGTCTGCGTGGGAACGAACGCCGAGCTGACGAACGGCAGGAAGATGAGCGGGTAGGCGAACGCGCCGGCGCCCTCGACCGATGTCGCCGAGAGCCCGGGAATCACGGCGAGCCAGGTCAGGGCCAGCGTGAACAGGAACAGGATGCCGGCGACCGCGAGCCATGCGAGCGGTCCGGCCCCCGTGCGGAAGCCCATGATCAGCGCGACGCCCACGACGATCACGAGTGAGATCAGGTTGGCGACCAGCGAGGTGAAGACGTGTGCCCACAGCACGCCCGACCGTGCGATCGGCATGGACTGGAACCGTTCGAAGATCCCGCTCTTCATGTCGGTGAACAGGCGGTAGGCGGTGTAGGAGATGCCCGACGCGATCGTGATGAGCAGGATGCCGGGCAGCATGTAGTTCACGTACGACACCGACCCGGTGTCGATCGCGCCGCCGAACACGTAGACGAACATCAGCATCATGGCGACCGGTGTGATGACCGTCGTGATGATGGTGTCCATGCTGCGTGTGACGTGGCGCAGGGTCCGTCCCGTGAGTACGGCGGTGTCGCTGAAGTAGTACGTGGTCATCGGTGCCCCTGGTCAGTTGTGGGTGTGGTCAGTTGTGGGTGTGGTCAGTTGTCGGTGCCGGTGGCGTGGGGCTTGTCGTCACCGCCGACGATCGCGAGGAAGATCTCCTCCAGGGTCGGCTGCTTCTCGACGTACTCGACCGTGGCGGGCGGGAAGAGCTGCTTGAGCTCGGCGAGAGTGCCGTTCACGATGATCCGCCCCTGGTGGAGGATCGCGATCCGGTCGGCCAGTTGCTCGGCCTCGTTGAGGTACTGGGTGGTGAGCAGCACCGTCGTTCCGTACTCGGCCAGTTCCTTGACGGCCTGCCACACCTCGATGCGCGCCTCGGGGTCGAGGCCGGTCGTCGGCTCGTCCAGGACGATCACCGGCGGATTGCCGATGAGACTCATCGCGATGTCCAGCCGACGGCGCATGCCGCCCGAGTACGTGGCCACCTTCCGCGCACCGGCGTCGGTCAGCGAGAAACGCCTCAGCAGGTCGTCCGCGATGACGGCCGGGTTCTCCAAGTGGCGCAGTCGCGCGACGAGTACGAGGTTCTCGCGGCCGCTGAGGATCTCGTCGACGGCCGCGAACTGTCCGGTGAGGCTGATGGACTCCCGCACGTTCGCCGATTGCGTGGCGACGTCGAAGCCATCGACGCTCGCCGTACCCCCGTCGGCCTTCAGGAGCGTGGCGAGGAATCTCACGGTCGTGGTCTTGCCCGCCCCGTTGGAGCCGAGCAGGGCGAAGATGCTGCCCCGCGCCACGTCGAAGTCCACACCGCGCAACACGTCGAGCTTCCCGTAGGACTTCTTGAGTCCCCGCACGCGGATCGCTGGGTCGGCGATGGGTTGAGCCGTCATGGTCGTCTGCCCCCTCTGTGAAGCTGTTCCAGGCGGCGGCTGCCGCGAGGACCTTCTGCCGGAAGGATGGAGGGTTGACGCAGCGTCAAGGTCAAGCCCGCCCCGACCACTCCACTCCGCCCTGGCCCGTCGGTGTTCCGACGAGTTCCGACGGGTTCCGGCAGCCCGGTTCCCGCCGCGTATTGCGGTTGAGGGGGACGGCCGACATCGGCGAAGATCCCCGGCATGTTCTCGCGCGGAAAACGCCTCCCGAAGACCCCCGAACTCCTCCAGGCCTGGCAGGCCCTCGACGACGGTGACATCCCGGGTGCCCTGCGCCGGCTGCGGCACGGCACCGACGACCTGCCGCTCGACGAGCTCGCCCTCGTGGTCGCGCGGGCCGCCGGGGCAGCCGGGTTCGACGACCTGCGCCGGGCCGCCGACGCTCTGGCCTCCCGGCCGGGAAAGGCCCGCGCGCTCTACGACTTCGGGTACGCGTGTGTCGAGCGGGGCGTGCCCCACCTGGCGATACCCGCCCTGCGCGAGGCGCTGCGCCAGACGCCGGAATCCGCGGCGGTCCTGCGGGAACTGGTGTCGGCGTACGAGCGCGAGGGCCGGCACCGCGAGGCCGTCGACGTGCTGACCACGCACGAGAGCGGTCTCGCCGACTGGCCGGACCGCTACCTGCTCGTTTTCAACGCCCTCGTGGCCGGCGACCTCGGCCTGGCCCGTCGGCACCACACGCGGCTGCCCGATCCGCCGGACGCCCGGTGGCTGCCCGCGCGGGCCCGTCAGCGCGGGATGCTGGAGCGGGCCGACGCCGCCGGAGCGGTGAGCCCGCTGGACGCCGCCGATCTGCGGGGCTGGCAGTACGTCATCGGCTCCACCGTGCTCACCACCCTGTCCCCGTACGGGTTCGACGCGGGGATGACCGGGCGGTACGCCTGGCTCCAGGACACCCACGGCCAGTGCCTGCGGGGACTGGTGCGGCTGAAGGCGGTCCTCGACGCCGCCGGAGCCGCCCCCACGTCGGTGTCCCTTCTGCCCGACCGGGGCAGCCGCGTCCTCGGCCTCGCGGCGGCCCGGCTGCTGGACCTGCCGGCGCAGCCCTTCGCGCCCGACCGCCAGGACACGGTCGTCGTCGCGTACGACCTGAACGACGTGGCCGGCACCGGGCAGGGCGCCGAGGCCCTGGGCGGGCTCCTCCAGCGGGCGCCGGGCCAGATCCTGCACGAGCACGCGAGCAACTGGACCGACCCGCCGACGGTCACCGCCGACACCGTCACCCTGCTGCACCAGTCGGCGACGGCGCCCTGGGAGGGACAGCTGCGCGCCGGCCAGGACGGTGACCTGGAGCGCTGCGCGCCCGACAGCCGGCCGGACGAGGAGGTCGCCGCGGACATCCTGGCCGCCGACACCACGCCCGAGGAGGGGGACGGCGCGACACCGGCCGATCCGGTCGAGCGACTGACCGACTTCGTCTCCGCCGTCCGCGACACCTGGCTGCGGAACGACCGGGCGGGCCTGCCGTCCGCGGGCCCGGTTTCCAGCTCCCGCTTCGACTGACGCCCTCACCGGCGGCGGCTCCCGTCACCGGGGGCGTGGCTGTCACAGTGGTTCCGCCGTCGACGCGTGTGCTGCCCTGACACGTGTCTCGTCGGCGCGCGGGCCACCGGTCTCGCCGAGCAGGGCGAGGTACCAGCCGACGGCGTTCAGCTCACGTGCCACGTGGCCGGGCTGATCGACTGTGCCAGGAACGTGCTCCGGACGGCTCGGTGAAGTACTGCTGCGCCGACGCCGGCGGCGGCGATGTGAACCTGTGGGAGCGGCACCTCGCCTGATCAGGTCGGTGGGACGACGTCCCGTGCGCGGGCCCGCAGTTCGGCGGCGCGGGGGTGTGCGATCGTGTCGAGCAGCTCGGCGGCCCGCGACCAGGCGTCGTGGGCCGCTTCCGGCTCCGCCAGCCCGGCGTGTGCCTGGGCCAGGTGATCGAGTACCTCGGCCTGGTTGAACGCGTCGGGCGCGTCGTCGTAGAGCCGCAGTGAGGTCCGGTAGTGGTCGACGGCCTCGCGCAGTTCGCCCAGGTGGTAGAGGGCGTAGCCGATACTGTCCCAGGTCGCGGCCTCGCTGAAGCGGTTGCCCTGTTCCTGGAGGATCGGCAGGGCCTGCCGGCACGAGGCGACGGCCTCGCGGTAGCGGCCCATGAGCGCCAGGTTGTAGCCGATCGCGTTGAGCTGCCGTGCGACGAGGTTCGGCTCCGGCACGGTCCGGTAGATCTCCAGCGCCTCGCGGTTGAGGTCGACGGCCTCGGCGTGGCGGCCTTGGTGGTAGCGGATCCAGCCGGTGGCGCGCAGGGTGTGCGCCCGGCGCACAGGTGGGATGCGCGGGTGCTGGCGTTCCGCGAGCCGGATCAGTTCCTCGACCTCGTCGGCGTGCTCCGTCCCAGCGAGGGCGAGGGCGCGCGCGAGGTCGGAGGCGGCGGTGCCCGCGCCCACGGGGTCGTCCAGCAGGAGGGCCGCGTCCAGGCCCCTGCGCTGCACGGCGATCTCGTCGGCCCACTGGCCCCGGGCGGAGAAGTAGGGGACGCAGTCGTGGGCGAGGTCCCTGCGCAGCCGCAGCAGGCGCGGGTCGCCGGCCGTGTCGGGCACCGCCATGACGGTGCGCTCCTCCTGCTGGAACCAGGCCAGGGCGTCCTCGCGGGAGCCGAAGGTGAGCAGGAGGGCCCCGGGCACCGGCGGCCCGCTGTCCGATCCGTCCGATCCCACGCGGTGCGGGTTCAGCGTCCGGGCGGCCGTGCGGGCGTTGTGCCGCAGATAGTCGAACAGCCGTGACTCGGCGGCCGGTCGGTCGTCCGGCCCCTGGTCGAGGAGATCGGACGCGTGTTCCCGCACCAGGTCGTGCAGTACGTAGCGCCCCTCGGCGTCGCGGCTGAGCAGGCCGGCCGAGACCAGGGTGCGCAGCGCGCCGCGGGCCCGTGGCATCGGCACGCCCGACGCCGAGGCCGCCACTTCTGCGGACAGTACGGGCCCGGGGATGACCGCCAGGTGGCGGAAGAAGCGGGCGGCCGCCGGGTCGAGCGCCCGGTAGGACCAGGAGAAGACCGCGCGGACGTCGGTACGGGGATCGTCGGTGCTCAGCATGTCCAGGCGCGACCTGGCCTCGGTCACCTCACGGACCGTCACGCGCAGCGGCAGGCGGGGTTCCGCCGCGAGGTGGGCGGCGAGGACCGCGACGGCCAGCGGCAGGCGTCCGCACAGCTCCACCAGTTCGGCGGCCGGGCCGGGTTCGGCGGCCACCCGGTCGGGTCCGATCCGTGCGGCGAGCGCGGCCAGGGCCTCGTCGTACGTCCACAGGTCGAGGTCGATCAGATGGGCGCCGTCGGTGGTGGCGAGGCCGGTGAGATGGTTGCGGGAGGTGACGACGGTCAGGCAGCCGGGGGACCGGGTCAGCAGGGGCCGTACCTGCCGGGAGTCCCGGGCGTTGTCGAGCACCACGATCAGGCGCCGCCCGTCGGTCTCCTCCCGGAACAGCGCGGCACGTGCGTCGGTGCCGTCGGGTATGCGGCGGCCGGGGACGCCGAGCGCGTTCAGGAAACCGGCCAGGACCTCGCCGGGCGCCGCCGGGGCGGCGGACGGGTCGAAGCCGCGCAGGTTCACGTACAGCTGGCCGTCCGGGTAGCGGTCGGCGACCTGGTGGGCCCAGTGCACGGCCAGCGCGGTCTTGCCCACGCCGGCCATGCCGCCGACGGCGGTGATGAGCACGTGTGCCGGCCGTTCGCCGGCCTCGGCGGTGAGGTGTTCCATCCGTGCCATGACCGACTGCCGGCCCTGGAACACGCGCAGGTCCGGGGGGAGTTGCCCGGGGACGCGCGGGGCCGTGCTCCGGCCGCCGCGCCGGGCGGCGTCCAGCAGGGCGCGCCGTTCGTCCTCGTCGATGTCCAGGGCGTCCATCAGCTCGCTCAGCGTGCTCTGCCGGGGGGCGCTCCGCCCCCGCTCCAGGTCGCTGATGGCCCGTACGCTGACACCTGAGGTCTGTGCCAGGGCCTCCAGGGTGAGCAGCGCGCGCTGCCGTGCCTCGCGGAGCAGCGCGCCGACGGTCTTCCGCTCCATCCGCCGCCTCCGCCTCCCGGACAGCCGTCCGTCCTGCTGTGATCATGGCACGTTCACATGTCGGTTCACATGTCGGTTCGCTGTCGAGTCCGGCCACGGTTTCCCGACAGGCAGCCGGGGGCGGGGCGACGGTGCTACTCGCGGTCGCAGGTACCCATGTGCTCGACGAGCTGGGCCCGCGAGGTCACGCCCAGTTTGGGGAAGATCTGGTAGAGGTGCGAGGCCACCGTACGCGGAGACAGGCGCAGTCGTTCCGCGATGGCCGGGTTGGACAGGCCGCGGGCGGCGAGCCGGGCGATGGTGAGCTGCTGCGGCGTCAGCAGTTCCGCTCCCCCCTCGCCGACGGGTTCCGCCTCCTTCCGTCCGGTCGCCCGCAGTTCGGAGGCCGCCAGGCCCGCCCGGGGGACGGCGCCCAGGGACCGGAAGACGGACTCGGCGGCGGCGAGCGGCTCCCGTGACTCCAGCAGGCGCCGCCTGCGCCGCAGCCGGGCTCCCTGGGCGAACCGGGTCATCGCGTACAGCAGCGGCCACTCCTCGGCTCCGTCGCCGAGCGCCTCGGCGTAGCGGGCCTCCGCCTCGTCGTCGTCGGCGAGCACCGCGCGGGCGTAGGCCAGGACGCGGTCGAGCAGCGGTGCCCGCCCGGTACGGGTACGGGCCGCGACCCGCTCCACCACGGCAGCGGCGTCAGCGTGCTCCCCCGCCGGCCCGGCCGCCTCGACGAGGAAGGCCAGCGCCCAGAACTCCTCGAAGGCGTACGGCGTCGTCCGCTCCGTGAACAGCGCCCGCAACTGGGCGTACGCCTCGGCGAAACGGCCGGTGCCCGACGCAGTCAAGGCACGGGCCAGGGCGGCCAGGCTCAGCTGCCGGCTCTGCCCGAGGTGCACGGACGCCTCCTCGACGTCGGCGGCGCACCGCAGCGCGGCGTCGTGGCGGCCGCGCAGCGCCTCCAGGACGCCGCGCACACCGGCGGCGCGCGCCGCCCAGTCGGCCTGCCCGGTGCGCTCAGCGGTCGTCCGGGCCTCCTCGGCCAGTTCGCGCGCGGTGTCCCACTCGGTGCCCAGCCACACCTCGCCCAGCGCGCGGGCCACCAAAATACGCGGCAGCCGTCCGTGCCGTCCGTCGGCGCGGACCGCTGCCTCCGCCTCCGCCAGCAGGCCGGCCGCCCGCCGGAGGTCACCGGTGAGGTGGGTGACCTGGCCGAGCAGCATCCGGTCCTCGGCGCCGGGCCGCCCGCAGGCGGCGGGCAGCGGCTCCCGGCTGGCGGCGAGCGGATCGGTGAGGGCCAGTGCGGCGAGGTCGCGGGCGTCGAAGGGTCTGGGCCGCAGGTCCTCCAGGGTCCGGACGACGAGGTCGCGGTCGTCCGCCCGCGTCCGCTGCCACCAGCACCGGCCGGCCGCGGCGTGCAGCAGCTTCTGGGCGAGGGCGGGATGGCCGGGAGCGACGGCGCGCGCCGCCGCGCAGAGTTCCGCGACGCGTTCCCGGCCGACCGCGTACGCGCCCGGCAGCAGGTCGTGCAGCCACAGCGACTGGGCGCGGCCGAGGGCACCGAGCCCGTCGGGGTCGATGCCGACGGCGTACCGGCGGGCCTGCTCCGCCAGACCGTGGTGGCAGGCGAGTTCGGCGGCGCGCAACAGCCGGTACGCGCCGCTCTCCGCGTCCGGGGAGAGACGGGCGGCGTGCTCCAGCGCGGCCAGGGCCGGCAGTACGGCCGTACCCGCGTGCGGGCCGTCGGCGAGGGTGTCCAGGCGCGCGGCGAGTTCACCGTCGGCGCCGGCCGTGCACTGGGCCGTGTGCCAGGCGGCCCTGGCCGGGTCCGTGACGGTCCGGCCGAGCGCCGCGTGCGCGGCCAGGCGCCGTGCCCCGGACTCCAGACCCGGTGCCGCGACGCGCAGCAGCGGTTCGCGGAACCGCAGCTCGCGGTCGTTCTCGCTGATCAGTCACCGGGTCACGGCCTCGTCGAGTCCGGCGCGGGCCCGTGCGCCGCCGCCCGTCAGCCGGGCCGCGGCACGCAGGACATCCCAGACGGCCGGTGAGGTACTCAGCGCGGCGACGAGCAACGTGTCGCGGGCGGCGGGTGTGAGGTCCTCCAGGTCGCGGGCGTAGGTCCGGGCCAGTCGAGGTGTGGCGGGCAGCATGCCGATGCCGGCCGCGTCGGTGAGGTCCGTGTCCCCCGGCGACAGTTCGGTGAGGGCGAGCGGGTTGCCGCGGGCCACGCCGAGGACGAGTTCCTCCTCGGCGTACGCCGTGGCCCGCCCGGCGCGGGCGACGAGTCGGCGGGCCTGCGGTCCGGGCAGCGGTCCCAGTACGAGGGTGCCGGCGCCGGGCGCGAGCGGGGCGGGCGGCCGTGTCCGGCCGGTGACGATCAGGGCCGCCGAGCTGTCACCGCCGAGCCGGGCCAGCGCGTGCACGGTGTCCCGGCTCGCCGCGTCGAGCCGGTCGAGGTCGTCGACGCAGAGCAGGACCGGGCCGGGGGTCTCCGCGAGGAGGGCCAGAACCGCCGCCGCCAGGTCCGCGGGGGCGGGTGTGCCGGCGAGGGTGAGGGAGCCGAACGCGGCCCGGAGAACGGCGTGGTGGGCGGCGGACGGGCCGTCGCGCCGGGGCAGCCGGGGCAGCCGGGGGCGCAGGAGGCTGTGCAGGGCGGCATGGGGCAGGGTCCGTTCGGCCGGTGCGGGGGCCGTCGACAGCACCGGTACGCCCCGTTCGGCCGCGGTCCGGGCGGCGGACCGCAGGAGGGCGGTCTTGCCCGTGCCGGGTCCGCCGACCAGGTGGAGCACGCCGCCGGTTCCGTCGGCCAGGGCGGCCACCCGTTCCAGTTCGGCGTCGCGGCCGATCAGCGCGGCGTCGTCCGGCACCGTGTGCGCGCTCACCTTCGCCCTTCCTGGTCCGGTCCTCCGGTGCCGCTCCCCCACCGACGCCGTTGGACACGCCCTCTGGTCCCTCTTCGGTTCCGTCCGGCGAGGCCGCGCGGGCCGGGTCCGGGCGCGGCGGGGACGGGTCCGTCTCCGGGTGCGCCCCGGTGCACCACACCGGTACACCGCACCGGGCGCGTCGCGGCGGGTGCTCCGCGCCGTGGCACCCCGTACACGGGGGTCCGCACGGTCCGCCGGTCCGCCGGTCTGTACGGTCCGCCGGTCCGCATCGCCCGTACGGTCCGCGGGTCCGCATCGGCCGTACGGTCCGCCGGTCCGCATCGGCCGTACGGTCCGCGGGTCCGCATGGTCCGGCGGTCCGGTCGGCGCGGGCCTCCGCGCTCGCCAGGGCGGTGTTTCCGGCCATGCCGCAGAGTGCGCAGAGACTTTAGCACCGGGTGCCCCGGCCTCAGGTCTTCGGCCCCACGCCGCCGGGCCCTGGACCTCCACCCCTCGGACCCTGGTGGGCGACCTCACCGTGGACTGCGGCACCTGGGCCAGCCCGGACGGCTCCGGACAGCGCCTGACGGTCCTGCCCGCCGAACCCGGCAGCCCCTCCCACGGCGCCCTGCGCATCCTCGCCTCGTGGACCACCGGGCAGGCGGGCGCCGACCGGGTGGGAAGACCTGACCCGCTGACGTCCGACGCCGCTGACGCCCCATCCCGCCGCCCGACCCCGCCGCCGGGTCACCGGCGGTGGTGACCGAATCTTGTCCCCCGGTGGCCGGGACCGGCCGTCGTTTCCCGGTTAGCCTTGGCGCCAAGAGACGGAAACCTTGCGAGGACGAGCATTGCAGCTGCACCTTTCCGCCCCGCCGGCGCCCGACAGCGCGCCGAGGTTCGCAGCCGCCATCGTCGCCGCCGCGGCCGACATCAGCGACGCCGAACTGGACTACGGACCCGCCGCCATCGAGACGGTGGAGGAGATCGTCGACGGCTTCCGCAGCGACGGCGCCACGGCGCAGGAGATGGCCGAGTCCCTCGTGGCGTTCGGCTGCTACGTCGGCGAGACGCTGATCCGGCAGGGCGGCGGGAGCTGGCGCCACGAGCCGGACGCCCCCGGAGCCGTCCCGCTCGTCGTCGAGGCGCCCGACGGGCGGCTGCTCGACCCCATCGACTGGGTCTTCCGCCGACTCGAACACGGCGCGGACGTCAGCATCCGCGACCACTGCTCCCTCGCCTTCCCGGGGCCGTGCGCCGACCGGTGACGTCAGACGGGACCGCTCCCGGCCCCGGCCCCGGCGGGGTCGTCGCGCAGTGCGTGGGTCAGCTGGGTCCGTGAGGTGACGCCGAGCCGGGGGAAGACGCGGTAGAGGTAGGCACCGATGGCCCGCGGGGAGAGGCCGAGGTCCTCGCCGATCCGGCGGTTGGACAGACCGCGGGCGGCCAGCCGGGCGATGCGCAGTTCCTGCGGACTGAGCAGGTCGTGGGCGCTGTGCGGCCCGTCGCCGCGTTCGGTGCCGGGGTCGGTGCGCTCCCCGGACGCGCGGAGTTCGGCGGTGATGCGCGCCACCCGTGCCTCCGCGCCCGTCACGGTCCAGGCGGCGGCCGCCTGGCGGAGGGCGACCCGGGAGTCGGTGAACTCCCGGCGCCGTCGCAGCAGGCGTCCCTGGGCCAGCCGCAGGGACGCCTCCAAGTGGGGCAGCCGGGACAGGTCCGCGGCGAGAGCCTCCGCCAGGCGGGCGTCGGCGGTCCCTTCCGCGGCCAGGACCGCGCGGGCGACCGCGAGCCCGGCGGCGACCAGCGGGGTCCCGGCCAGAACCGGTTCGGCGGCGAGGTGGTCCAGTACGGTCCGCGCCCGGCCGGTCCGGTCGGCGGCGAGGGCCGCTTCCGCGTAGGGGACGAGCGCGTACAGGACGGCGCCCCGGCTGTGTTCCGGGTCCGTCAGGAGCCGGTGGAGGGCGGCGTGGCCGCCGGCTGCGTCACCGCTCTCGACCTGGGCCCAGGCGGTGCCGACGGCGACGATGTCGTCCACGGCGGTCACCGAGCGCCGGGCGGCGGCCAGGTCGTGGCCGGTGAGGGCGGGCACCGTGCCCGTCCGCAGGCCCCGTACCAGCTCCCCGAGGAGGGCCGCGGCCGCGGCGTGGTGGTCCGCGCCGTGCCGGGCGGCCTGTTCTGAGCAGTGCGCGAGCGCCCGCCCGGCCTGCCGCCAGTCGCCGGTGAGCAGGTGGGCCAGTGCCTGGCGCAGCAGCGGTCCGGGCACGTGGCTGTCCTGGCCCTGGTGCCGGTAGCGGCGTTCCGCCTGCCGGTACAGGTCCAGTGCGTGCAGCGGCGCGCCGGTGAGCAGGGCGGCCTCCCCCAGGCGTTCGAGGTCGCGTACGGGGACCAGGCGCGGGCCCCGGGCGGCGGCGAGGCCGGCGGCGACGTCTGCGGCCCGGCCGAGGGGGCTGACCGTGGCCATGGCGTGCAGCAGCCGCGGGTCGTGCGCCCGTTGCGGCATGCGGTCCAGGAAGGCCAGCAGCGCCGCGGTGCGTTCCGCGTCGCCGGTGAGGGCGGGGGCGGTGATCCGGGCCAGTTCCAGGGCGTGTTCCTCTTCCCGCGCGCCGGACGGTACGGGCCAGGCCGCGGGGTCCGTCCAGGACTCAGCCCCGCGACCGGTCCCGCGACCGGTCCCGCGATCGGACCCGCGGCGTGCGAGGGCTCGCGCGCAGAGCGTGCCGAGCGGTCCGAGCGGGTGACGCAGGGCCCGGTGGGCCAGGGTCCGGGCCCGGTGGGCCATGCCGAGGTTGTGGGCGAGGCCGGCCGCCCACAGGAGGCACCGGCCCCGGTCCGCCCCGTCGGCGTACAGGTCGGCCGCGCGCCGCAGCAGCCGTACGGCCGTCACCGGCTCACCGCGTTCCAGCGCGCGTCGGTGCACGGCCTCCAGCCGGGCGGCCAGTTCCGGGTCGGGTCCCTCGGCCGCCTGGGCGAGGTGCCAGGCGCGGCCGACGGAGTCCCGTTCCAGCACCGAGGCGAGGGCCGCGTGCGCCGCGCGGCAGCGGCGCGGGCCGATGTGGTGGGCCACGGCCCCGGCCGTGGCGGGGTGGGCGAACCGCAGGCGGGCCCCCTCGCACACCACCAAGCCCTCGCGTTCGGCCGGTTCGAGGTGGGCGAAGTCCACCTCGCCGCCCTCGATCCGGGACGCGGCCGACAGCAGCAGCGGCAGGTCACCGGCCGGGTGCAGGGCGGCCACCAGCAGCAGGTCACGGGTGGCCGCGGGGAGCCGGGCCGCGCCCGGCGCCAGCGCCGAGGCCAGCCGGTCGGAGGAGACGGGCCGGTGGGGGGAGGTCTCCTCGGAGGGCACGGGGAGTTCGAGGAGGGCGAGGGGGTTGCCGGCCGCGGCCGCCAGCAGTTCCCGTACGGCCTGCGGGTCGTTGCCCGGCCGCCGGGTGGCGAGCAGTTCGGCGGAGCGGGCGGGGGAGAGCGGGCCCAGCGCCAGCTCCGGCAGACCGGCCAGGCAGGACAGCCGGGCGGGGTGCGGGCGGGCCGTGACGAGTACGCCCGTCGGCAGTCCGCCGGTCCGCCGCGCGACGAAGGACAGGACGTCCCTGCTGGGTCCGTCGAGCGCGTCGAAGTCGTCGACGGCGAGGAGCAGCGGCTGCTCGGCCGCGGCCGACTCCAGTACATCCAGCACTGTGAAGCACAGCAGTGCCATGTCGGCGCCACCGCCACCGTCGCTGTCGCTGTCGCTGTCGCTGTCGCTGTCGAGGAGCAGGGTCTCCAGCAGGTCCAGCCGGGCGGTGTCCCGACCCTGCGCCCGTGCGGGCCCTGCGGGGCCTGCGGGGCCTGCGGGGCCCTCAAGGAGAGGCCACATCAGCTGTGACAGGCCGGAGCGCGCCGGGGTGCCGGTGCCTCGGACGCCGGTGCAGCGCAGGATCCGCAGTCCGGCGGCGGCCGCCTGCTCGACACCGGCCTCCAGCAGTTCCGACTTGCCCGAACCGGCCGTTCCGGTCACCACACGGGCCGCGCCGTGGGCCAGGACATCGCGCAGGAACGCGTCCAGTGCGCGCAGTTCGCGTTCCCGCCCGACGAGACCGGGGCGGACCGGCCGGCCCGCGCCATGGGGGACGGCGTACGGGCGCGGCCCGTCGCGGTCGGCCGTCACTATGAGCGGGACGGTGAGCGGGGCTGTCTCTGCTCCGGCGTTCAAGACGACTCCGTTCCCGCGTGTCGGACCGCCCTGCCCGGACGAGGGGGGCGGTGTTCTCCCGGCCGTTGCCCATCCCACCGGACAGGTGTCCGGGGGACCAGGCAGTTCGCATGCAGTTTCCGCGGCGGCCGTCAGCGCAGCCCGCGGAAGGTCTCGCGCAGGTCGGCCGTGAACGCCTCGGGGTTCTCGTAGTGGACGAAGTGGCCGCCCTTCATGTGGGCGTTGACATTGACGACGTTGAAGGCGGCACGGGTGGGGCCGTTCTCGAAGGCGGCGATCCGCTCCTCGACGGTGTTGACGCCGGGCGGGTAGGCGTCGCCGAGGAGGAAGGTGAAGCCGGCCGGCGGCTCGACGACGGGCGTACGGTCGTGGGAGGGCACCCAGGGGTGGCGCACCGCGTTGCGGTACATGCGGATCGAGGAGCCGATGGCCTGGTTGACCCAGAAGGTGGTGGCCTCGGTGAGGACGAAGTCGAGGGGGAAGTTCTCCTCGAAGTCGCCGCGCTTGTCGCTCCACTTCTTCCAGCGGCGCAGCAGCCAGGCGAGCATGCCGACGGGTGAGTCGTTCAGGCCGTGGCTGAGGGTCGATCCGTCCAGCATGTGCACGGCGACGTGGGAGACGTAGGTGCTGACGAGGTTCTCCAGGCCCGCCCGCAGCTCCGGCGAGGCGTCCGCCGGGATCTTCGCGCCGTCGGTCAGGTCCCAGAAGCGCTCGCCCGCGAACTGGCCGGGAGGCAGGTCCTGGCCGTAGTGCAGGCCGATGATGCTGTCGGCGTACTTGTGGCCGAGAGCGCTGGTGACGAGAGCGCCGTAGTCGGAGCCGGCGGCGGCGTACTTCTCGTAGCCCAGCACGTCGGTCATCAGCCGGTGTGTGATGTCGGCGATCTTCCAGTAGTTGAGGTCGCCCCTGCCGACGGGGGTGGACCAGCCGAAGCCGGGCAGGTCCGGGATGATGACGTCGAAGGAGTCCGCCGGGTCGCCGCCGTGGGCGGCGGGGTCGGTGAGGGGGCCGATCAGTCCGAGGCTGAACCCGCTGGACCACGGCCAGCCGGAGTGGACGATCAGCGGAACCGGGTCCGGGCCCTTGCCACGTATGTAGTAGAAGTGCACGGGTGTGCCGTCTATCTCGACCCGGTGCTGGTCGAAGGAGTTCAGGCGCTTCTCCTGCGCTCGCCAGTCGAAGCCGTCCGCCCAGTACTCGACGATCGGCTTCAGGTAGGCGGTGCTGATGCCGTAGTACTCGTCCTCGTTGTCGAGGTCGTCGAAGAAACGTGTCCGCTTCAGCCGGTCCTTCAGGTCGTCCAGGACGTCCTGGGGGACGTCGATCCGGTACGGCTCCAGGGTCCGGGAGTCGGTGTCGTCGCTCATGACGGCGCTGCCTTTCGGGTGGTGGCGGTGGTGGTCCGGGAAGTCGTCGCGTGGGAGGGGTGGTCAGGCGGTGAGGTCCAGGCGGGTCCGGGTCTGCACGAGTTCGGCGATGTGCCAGGCGCCGTCCGCCTTCACGAAGCGCGCGCGGTAGTGCCCCGACCCGTGCATCCGGCGGAAGGGCACGGTGTCGGACACCTCGGCGTCCGCGGAGCGCGTGACGATGTCCTCCATCGCCCACACGCCGCGGGCGGCGGCCGGCGAGTCGACGTCGATCTCGTCGGAGAACAGGTGGTGGACCAGGGTGACGCCGGAGCCCCCGCTCGCTCCGACGGTGGCGGCGATCTGGTCCCGCCCCTCCATGCGGAGCCACACCGAGCCGTCCGGCCGGTGCGGGGTGAAGGTGCCGTCGGGGGTGAACAGCCGCGCCAGGTCCGGCCAGCGCTGCTCGTCCGCGTACCGGACGTAGCGGGCCATCAGACGGCGCAGTTCCTCGATGACGTTCAGACGCTCGACGGTGTCCATGACCGGTTCTCTCTCCTGACGTGGGCGCGGTCTCCGGGCGGACACCCGTCCCTGCGGCTGTCCGGCTCGCCCATGGTGCGACGCAGAAAATGGACCGGCAAGTCCAAAACTGCGTAGGCTGTTGCGCCAGGAGTGGAGTCACGCGGCGGTGCGAGTCTCACAGCGGGGTGCAACGTGTTCTGTGGGCGCGCGGGGACGTGAGTGCCGTGTCCAGTGCCTCGACGATGCGGGCGGTCACCGCCGCCGTCGTGGCACAGGACGATGCCGCCCGAGCGCGCGAAGAAGGCGGCCACCTCCCACGGCCTGGCCGTCTCCACCCGCGCCCGGTTCGGTTCCACCGCCGCCCCCGGCACCACCGACGACGCCCGCATCCGCGACATCACCTGGGCCCTCACCCCCAGTGGGCCGACCGCCTCTTCCAGGCCCACGACACCGGCACCACCGAACAGCAGCTCCAGCGCATCGCCGCCGACGGCCTCGCCGAGATGTACGTCCGCGCCGACAACACCCGCGCCAACTGCCTCGGCGTGGAGTTCACCGACGTAGAACAGGTCGACATCGAACTGTAGGTCCGCCGGCCACACGTACGTGCACCTCGCACACCGCCGAGTACGGCATCACTGCCGGACCGGAGCCCGGAGCCGGAGAGCCGAGGGGTCCCGCAGGTGAGTGCGGGGTCCTTGCTCGTTGCGCATGTCGCACAGTCACACCTTGCCGTTGTCCTGCGTGGGCGCCCTGGCGGCGGGTGTCTTGCTGTCGAGCGGTTCGGCCCAGGCGGCCGTAGGCGCAGGCGTCTTCACCGCCCTGACGGCCCGGGCCGACGCGGACCAGCCGGCCGCTTGAGGCCGTGGCGTGGCATCGCCACCCGCTACGAGAAGACCGCGCCCATCCATCTGGCCGGGCGCCACATCGCGGGCCTCTTTCTCGGGTCCGCGCGCTGATTCGAACGTCCCCAGGTCACGAACCGTCCTCCGCCGACCGTGCCAGGTACGCCTGGTTGTCCTCGATAAGGTCGTCCAGCGCATCCCTGGCGGCGGCGAGGCCGTCGATAGCCTCGGACAGCCGGGCCCGCTCGCGGCCCATGAGCTCCAGAGCCTGCCGCGCCCGGTCCTCGTTCGGCTCGGCCATGCAGGGCGTCATCTCGGCGATGGTGCCACTGGACATGCCCGCCGCCAGAAACGCCCGCACGAGGCGCACCCGCTGAACGTGCTCGTCCTCGTAGTGGCGCTGTCCGCTGGGCGAACGGGAGCTGACGAGCAGGCCCTGCTCCTCGTAGTAGCGCAGCGACCGACGGCTGGCTCCCGTCCGGGCGGACAGGTCACCGATCCGCATGCCGAACTCCTCCCGTGCTCCTGATCCACTTGCCCCTGACATTGATGTGAGCTTTTAGGTTAACTCCATGCTGAAGCTCATCTTCATGATCAACCGTGTCGAGGGAATGTCGTACGAGCGTTTCGTCGAGCACCACCGGGACCGGCATGCACCACTGTTCACCTCCATCCCGGAGGCGGAAAGCCACGTGCGCAAGTACACCGTGTCCCACCCGGTCCCCGCCGAGAACTACCCGCCCCGGGCCTACGACGGCCTGACGGAAATCTGGTTCGAGGGCTGGGAGGACCATGACGCCATCTTCGCCTCCGACAACTACCGGACGCTGGTCAACCCCGACGAAGCACGCTTCATCGACATGGACTCGGTGGCCGTGATGGTCACCGAGGAGAAGAAGGTCATCTGACGCGACCGACCCACAGACGGACACCGGCTCAGCTCTTACGGCCGGTCCCCGCGCACACGTGGACGTCAGCGCCTGTCACATAGTCGGCATGCCGGGCCCCCGGCACAACAGCCAACGACGCACCCGAACCTACGACCAGAGATCCGAACGGAACGGCCTTCTCGCGCCGGGGACGCCCCCCGGTGCGAGAAGGCGGCCCACGGCCGGCGGCAGGCACGGGCCGTCCGGGCGGTGTTCCAGGGCGTGGAGCCGTCCGGGGAAACGAGAGACTGGAGCCTCAGTGACGTGCCCGCCTGGAGTACGGTCCGGTCGGCGGTGCTCATCGCAACCCCCAGAAGCGGTTCCGGGCGGCGATGGGTCGCGAGCGCCCAGTAAGTAACACGTGTTTTACCTTACTGCACACACATATGTGTGCACGCCGACATCGACCGACTGTTGGGCATGGCTGCGTCCTGCCCGCTTTTGATGGCCGGCAGGACTCCGCCCGGTGAAGGAGCGGCCCGATGACGGTTCTCGACTGAGTTCCCCTGAATGTGCTCGACGCCTACCGGACCGGTGAGTTCGTCACCCTGGGCCACGACGGGCGCGTCGCCCTCCCGGCGCGCCCGCTGCGCCGGCTGACGGACTGGTACTTCCTGCGGCTCGTCATCACCGTCACCCCCGAGCGGGTGCTCACGCGGCCGGCGGCGGAGCCGCCCCTGCCACAGGTGGGGTCGGCCCTGCCGGGCGGCGCGCCGCTGCTGCCGGGGGCCGCGCGACCGGCCGCCTGCCCGACGGCGGTGCTGGCCGCCCGGGATGCCTCCGGCACGCCCGTCCTCGCACGGACCAAGCCGGTCGCGACGGCCGGCTGCTGGTACCCGGTTCGCCCTGGAGCCCATGGACTCGGGCAAGGGACTGGACGGGTTGCGACTGCTGCGCCGCTCGGGCCGCGCCACCGACCGGTACCTGGAACGCCGGGGACTGCCTCGTCCCAAGGTCCGGTGAGATCACTTCCAGCCGCTCTCCGCACCCCGGCGGTCGTCCTGACGGAGCGGTCGGCCGGGCGGCTCCCGGCATGGAGGGACACCTGGCGCGGAGGGTTACCCGGCGCGGTGTTCACACTCCGTCCGCCCGGTGTCGTCGCCGACGCCGCTGACGTGCTCGTTCCGCGTAGCCCGTGAGCGCGAAGGCACTGGCGACGAGCGCCCAGTTGGCCAGTACGAACAGCACGCCATCGGCGGTACCGAGCACCGGGCGGGCCGCGAGGGCCATGACGACGGCGATCGGCGTACTCGCGCACAGGGCCAGGACGACGGGCCGGCGGGCCGCGAACTCCTGGACCACCGTGGGCGGCCGGTGCCGGCCCGCGATACCGGCGCCGCTGATACGTGTGTCGAGACGTGCGCAGGTGCGCCGTACTCGTCGCAGGAGGCCCATGTGTGCATGGTAAACGGAGAAGCCATGTCAAGAGTGACGTACTTTTCCCGGACAGCCCTTCTGCCGACCGCGTTTGCACTGCACACTTTTTGATATCTCAACAATCTCCAACGGTGGGCGCGGCATGACGGGCCTCGCGGACCGGGTGGCGGCCTTCGACGGCAAGCTGTCCATCGACTCCCCGTCCGGTGGCGGCACCACCCTGCGCATCCAGATCCCCGTCCCCGACTGAGCCGGCCGGCCCGTACGCCACCCGTGGGCTCCGTACCCGGGGCACCATGGCCCAGGTCCCGGCGAGCCACTGTCCGACCGGATCGGTGGGAACCTCGAACAGCGCCACGCGGTCGCCCGCCCCCACCCGTACGCAGAAGGAGGACCGTTCACCGTCCTCGTCCAGCATCGGCCAGAGCACGACCTCGCCCTCACCGACCCGGGTGACCATGCCGTCGGCCAGCAGCTGCCGGCAGAAGACCCAGCGCACCGGCCGTTCCCCGTCGAGGCCCAGGACCAGGGTGACGGCCAGCGGGTCGAGGGCGTCGTACGAGAACTCGCATTCCAGGTCGAGGGAGAGTTCGCTGGTCACCCAGTAGGTGATCTCCAAGGAGAGGTTCCGACGTGCGGCGAGACGACCGGGTCGCCGGGCGCGCCCGGCGCGGCAACGAGCCCGTACGGAACGGGACTCACGACGCCGGCATGACTACGTAGGATGCGCTCATGAGGGAATCACTTCGGGCGGTGCTCGGAGAAGACCAGCCGATCGTCCGTGAGGGCATCGCCGCCATCCTGCGCGCGTCCGGGATCGACGTGGTCGCCGCCGTCGACGAACTGGTGCGCGCCGCTGAGGAACACGACCCCGATGTGGTGATCACGGACATCCGGATACCGCCCAGGCTGGAGGCCGACGGCCTGGACGCCGTACGGAAGATCCGCGCCGCGCGGCCGGAGACGGCCGTGATCGTGCTCTCCCAGTTCCTCGACGCCTCCTACGCGCTCGACCTGGTCGGGGACGACCCGAGCGGCGTGGGCTACCTGCTCAAGGAGAAGGTGGCGAGCCCTCAGATCCTCATCGACGCGGTCCAGCGGGTCGTGGCCCGCGACTCGGCCCTCGACCCGGACGTCATATCGGCGCTGCTGGGACGCCAGCGCCCCCAGAATCCGTTGGAGACGCTGACGCCGAAGGAGCGGCAGGTCCTCGCGCTGATGGCCGAGGGACACTCCAACACGGGTATCTCGCAGCAGCTGTTCGTCAGCGTCGCCGCCGTGGAGCGGCATGTGACCGGCATCTTCACCAAGCTAGGGCTGAGTCAGTCGGCGTCCGGTACCCACCGCCGGGTACTGGCGGTGCTGCGCTACCTCGGGCAGTGACGACGGGCGCGGCCTGCCGCGCTCAGGGCGAGGCGGGGGCGAACATGCTTCGCAGGTCGGCGTCGAACAGCCGGTCCTTGGCGACGAAGAAGTCGATGCCCGCTCTGTCCAACTCCTCCTTCGACCACAGCGACTTGTCGGTCGAGGTGAGCACGACCCTCGGGGAGTGGTCCTCCTCGGCCAGCCGGCGGGCCACGACCAGCCCGTCCAGGTCGGGCAGGTGCAGATCGAGCAGCAGCCCGTCGGGACGGTGTGCCCGCACCGCGGCGAGGGCCGAGGTGCCGTCCGGTGCCTCCGCCACGACACGCAGTCCCCGTGCCGCCAGCAGGGTCGTGGCGATGCGGCGGAACCCGGGGTCGTCGTCTACGACGACGATGTTGATGCACATGCTTCCAGGATGCACAACAGTCAGGTGACCGGACCATAGGGGGAGCCCTACGGTTTGTGTATCACTCACGTACAGGGGTGTCCGTCAGCGGGCCAGGAAGGCCGCGTCCCCCATGACCACGACGGGGTGGTCGGCGGGGTCGAGGGTACGCAGCAGTTGCCGCATGTGTGCCTCGGACAGGCTGACGCAGGCGTGGGTGGGACCGCCGTGGTCGACGTGTATCCAGATCCCTCCGCCGCGGTCGGCGCCCAGCGGCCGGGTGCCGTCCATCGGTGAGGTACCGGGCTGCCGGTTGTAGTCGATGGCGATCACGTAGTCGAAGGCGCCGCTGAGCGGTTCGCCCTCGAAGCCGGTGCCGGAGACCGAGAAGGCGCCGGAGCGGTGGTAGGGCAGCCCGGTGCCGGGGTCGGGCAGCCGTCCGCCGGCGTCGGACAGGCCGAACACGCCTGTGGGACTGCGCAGATCGCCCGCGTGGTGCCGGTCGGTCCAGCCCCGGTAGCCGTTGTGCGCGGCCCACTCCTGTCCGGCTCGCCATCCGCCGGTGACCCGTTGCCAGAGCACGGCCCGGGAGGTGGCCGCATCTCTGCCGGAGCCGGTGACCAGGACGACCTGCCGGGTGCTGGCCGGTATCCGTGCCCGGGTCCGGGGGCCGAGCCCCGGCAGCCGGGCGGGCAGCTCGGGCCGGGCCCGCACAGTGGCCGGTGAGGTGACGGGGGCTTCGGGGACGTCAGAGGCGGCGGGGACGTCGGAGGCGACGGGGGCGACGGGGGCGACGGGGGTCCACCGTGAGACCGCGGCGTGGTCGTCGCCGGACAGGTGGGGGTACGCGGCGATGCCCGCCGCGGCGACGGCGAGCGCGGCGGCGGCCGGCAGGAGGGGCCGGTACAGACGCATGGATACGGGCTTTCTCGTTGTGGGGGTGTCGTGGGGGACGTCGTGGGGACGTGGGCCGGCCGGGCCCGCCGCGCGGGTCCGGCCGGTTCGCGGGGCTCAGCTGTGCGCGTTCTCCGGCACGTCGATCTGGTGCTCCGCCCAGGCCATCCGGGTGGTCGCCTGGTAGCTGAGCGAGGTGTCCGCCGTGAGTCCCGCCGCCTCGGCCCGGGCCGAGGGATCGACCAGCAGGAGCTGGTCGCCGAGCATCTCGCCGGTGGCCGGGTCGACGATCAGCCGCTGCTTCGTGGTGCCCAGCGGCCCCTCGTAGGTCTCGGGGTACTCGACCCCGACGCCCACGCGTCCCAGCGGGTCGGTCACACCGCCCACCACCCGGACCCCGGGCAGGTCGGCCATCACGCGGTACGCCGCCGCCCGGACCGCGGGCTTGACGGGCATCGTGACGAGGCTGCCCGCCTGGCGCAGCATCCAGGTGCCGCGCTCCGTGCCGTTGTCGGCGCTGTTGTCCCGCGCGTACAGCTCCTCCAGGTGGCGGCGGAGTCCCGCGGCGGTGGTGGGCAGTGCCCGCAGGTCCTGGTAGGTGACGTTGTCCGGGCCGACGGCATAGATCTTGCCGCCGATGTCGGTCCGCATGACCATCGGGTCGGACGTGCCCGCCTTGACGGAGATCCTGTGGGCGCTTGTGCCCTGTCCGGCTTCGACGACGGCCGTGCGGGGCGAGCCCGCGGCACGCCAGCGTGCCTCGTCCGCCGCGGTCAGCGGCTCGGTCCGCGCGTCCAGGCCGGTGACCATCAGGCTCCCGGCTCCGGAGCGCACGCCCACCGACCACTGCTCCCTCGACGTGGTGCGCACGGCGAAGAGCTGCCCGCCGGCTTCGGCGACGTCCACGTACTGCGACTCCGTGGTCGTCTGCCAGTACGTTCCGGCGGCGGGGGAGGCCGCCGCCCTGGTCGCCGCGCTGAGCAGTTCGAGGTGGCCGTCGGTGGTGACGTCCGGCGCGGCGCTCGACGGCTGGGCGGCGCCGGAGGACCGCGGCTGGGCGGCGGAGGACCGCGGCTGGGCCGTGGAGCGGTCGGCCGGTGCGTGAGCGTCGAACGTGCCCACGGCCACCACCACGGAGGCCGTCACCCCGGCCAGGACCATCGCTCCCAGCGGGCGGAATCCGCTCCCGCGGCGCGGGGCCCGGTCGTCCGCGGTGTCGGCGATGATGCGGGCGAGGTCCTGCCGCTGCCGCGTCGGGTCGGTCAGCCGGGCGGGGTCGAGTTCGTCGGGGCGCGCGTCGGCGAGGATCTTCAACACGTCGGGCCGCCGGGACCGCTTGGGGGACGTCTTCATGCGGGTGCTCCTTGGTGGTGGGGGTGGAACGCGGTGTCGGCGGTGTGCGTGGTCTCGGCTTCGGACGCCTGGGCGGCGTCCAGCGCCTTCTCCAGGCGGCGGCGGGCCCGGTACAGCCGGACGGCCAGCGTGGCGCCGGTGATGTTCAGGACCCGGGCGGCCTCCCTGGTGCCGAGGCCGTGCCAGGCGATCAGCGTCAGCAGTTCCCGGTCGGCCTCGGGCAGGCTCGCCAGGGCCTGGAGGGCGACGTGCCGGTCGGTGACCGTCGCCGCGACGTCACCGGCCCCGGGGCCGGTGACGCCGACGCGCTGTGCCTCCTCGGCGGCCAGGACGTTGCCGAGGGCGTCCCGGCGGCGGGCCTCGCGCACCAGGTTGCGGGCCACCCCCAGCAGCCACGGCAGGGGCGGGCTGGGAACGTCGTCCAGCCGCCGCCAGGCCACGGTGAACGCCTCACTGGCGATGTCCTCGCCCGCCTGCCGCCCGACCAGGCTCGCCGCATAGCCGAGGACCCGCGGGTAACACTCCTCATACATTTCACGGAAGCGCTCAGCAGGTGTCATGCGCGCTCCCCTCCTCTGACTTGTCACACCTGGGAATGCGCGCGGAGGTCTGTTTCTTACAGCAGAACCGCGTATGTGATGTACATCACATACGCGGTTCTAGGGGTTTCGCACAGAGGCGGACAGGGGTGTTCCGGGGTCCGCGATCGGTCACCGGAGCGCGTCGTGCGCGACGCGGTGGGCTGAACCGCGCAGGGACCGAAGGGACCGGGGACGCGTATGAACGGTCAGCCGGTGATGACGCCCACCGCGATACCGAGCGTGGCCGTGTTGTAGACGAACGACAGGATGCTGTGCGAGAGGATCCGGGCGCGGATGCCGGACGTCTGGGTCTCCACGTCGGAGACGGAGAACGTGGTGCCGAGCGTGAAGGCGAAGTACGCGAAGTCGACGAAGTTCGGGCGTTCGGCGTTGGGGAAGACGAGGACCTTCTCCGGCAGCGCGCGGTAGTACTCCTGGGCGTAGCGCTCCGCGTAGCCGAACTGGAGGATCACCCAGGCCAGGAGGACGGCCGGGACACCCACCAGCTTGGACAGCGCCTCCGCGTCCCCGTGGCCCTTGTTGACGACGATCTCCAGACCGGCGATGATGCCGATGATCGCGGTCAGGAGGGTGAAAGCGAACGCCGTGCGCCTGCCCTGGATGTTCTTCAGCCACTCGGCTCCGTCGGCTCCGTTCTTCTTGCTCCGGAGCCGGGAGATGCGGGTCGCCAGGTAGAACACGGCGAGGAGATCCCACAACCCTATGTAGAGCATGGTGTGCGTTTCGAGTACGGCGATGGCGACGCCGAGCAGGATCAGTACGGCTTCGATGACCCTGGACAGCAGGAGTGTGAACTTATTGAACATGTTTCCTCTTGGCGCGGAACGGCCGGGCGGAGACACCCTAACGGACCCGGCGGCTCACACGTTTCACACAGGTGTGAGCACGGGGGCATCGCACACTTATCGGTACCGTTGCGAGAAGCAGCTACGTATGCTGCGAGGTGCGAGCGGGGCATCCCACCCGGCGTCGACACACGGGAGACATCATGGATCTGCACCTCACCGGCCGGCGTGCGGTGGTCACTGGCGGCAGCCGGGGCATCGGTCTCGCGGTCGCCCGGACGCTGGCCGTGGAAGGCGCCTCGGTCGCCCTGGTGGCCCGCTCCGCCCGCCGCGCCGAGGAACAGGCCGCCCTGCTGCGCGAGGAGACCGGTGCCGAGGTCGTCGCGGTCGCGGCCGACACCGGGTACGACGCCTCGGTGACCGGCATGGCCCGGACCGTGCGCGAGCGGCTCGGGCACGTGGACATCCTGGTGAACAACGCCGCCACCACCAATCCGGGGGCCTTCCCGGACGACGCACTGGAGACCGAGATCAACGTCAAGGTCCGCGGCTACCTGCGGTGCGTCCGCGCCTTCGCGCCCGCCATGACCGAGCGGGGCTGGGGCAGGATCATCAACGTCAGCGGGCTGGCGGCACGGCAGAGCGGCTCGGTGACCGGCTCGGTGCGCAACGCCGCCGTGGTCGCGATGACCAAGAACCTGGCGGACGAACTCGGACCGAACGGCGTCAACGTGGTCTCCGTCCAGCCCGGTGCCACCAGGACCCGCACCTGGCTGGACAACCTGGCGGTCCGGGCGGCGGCCACGGGGAGCGACCCGGCGGAGCTGGAGGAGCGGGCCGCCGCGGCCGTCTCCATCGGCCGGGTCGTCGAACCGCACGAAGTGGCGGCCGTGGTCGCCTTCCTGGCCAGTCCTCTCAGCGTGGCGGTCAACGGGGACACGATCGCCGCGGGCGGTGGTCTCAAGGGACCCATTCATTACTGAGACCGCGCTACGGCGCACGCCATGTTCGTCCGGAGTGCCGAGGAAGACCCCCTGAGCAGACCTCCCTGAGCAGACCCCTGAACAGACCCCTGAGTAGACCCCTGAGTAGACCCCGCTGAGTGAACCGTCCCCTGAGGAGAAACACATGTCCCAGCCTGCCGAGGATCCGATAGCCGCTCTCGACACAGCCGCGTGGGCACTGGCGGCCGTGATCGGGACACTGACCGACGCGGCCGACGCCCCCCTCGCCGACGTACTGAAAGCCGACCCCGCGCGCAGCGAGGACCTGCGGGCCGCCGGGCTGCTGCGCGAGGACGCGACCGGGACGACGGTCCACCCTCCCTCGCGCACGCGGACGGGCCGACGGCGCTGAGCGCGGCCGAGGCACGGCTCAGCTCGCTGCGCCAGGCGCTGGCCGCCGCCCAGGACCGGGGCGGCGGCACGGCCCGGGGCTGGGCCCAGCAGGAGGACGCGGTCCTGCTGCACCAGGGACGGGCTTCGGCGATGACCGGAAGGGCGCTGGCCGGCAAGGTGGTTCCGGCGCTGCCCGGTCTCGCCGACGCGCTGGCCGCGGGCAGCGGGCGCGTACTGGACGTCGGCACCGGGGTGGCGGCGCTGGCCCTGGTCCTCGCCCAGGCGTTCCCCCGGGCCCGTGTGGTGGGCGTCGACATCCTGGAACGGGTGCTGGAACTGGCCCGCGGGGAGCTGACGGCAGCCGGCGCGGAGGTGGCGGACCGGATCTCGCTGCGCCGTCTCGACGTCGCGCAACTCACCGAACCGGCCGGCTACGACCTCGTGTGGCTGCCCGCCCCGTTCCTCTCCGAGGCGGCGCTGACGGCGGCCGTGCCCCGGCTCACGGAAGCCCTCAAGCCGGGCGGCTGGATCGTGGTGGGCACCAACCCTGCCGTGCCCGAGCCGCTGCGCCGGGCCGTCGCCGGCTGGAACGCCGTACGCAACGGCGGCAATTCCTGGGACACCGACCATGTGGCACGGGCCCTGGCCGCCCACGGGCTGGAGGGGGAGCAGCGGTTCCCCACCGTGCCGGGCGGCCCCGTGCTGGTGGCGGCCCGGCACGCCGGCGGCTGATCCGGGGTGTGACACCGCGATCGGCGCGTCACATCGGACACGAGAATGGTCCCGGGAAATTCGGACAGGCGGGTTCTCCTGCTGGAGGCCGTCCTTGCCCTGTCCGAGACACATGTCGGCCATCCCGTGTCATCAGCGGGCGGCGAACACCAGGATCAGGGCGAGCAGCGCGGGGATCGTCTGCACGAAGAGGATCTTACGTGCGGCGGTCGCCGCCCCGTACAGACCCGCCACACCGACGCACACCAGGAAGAACACCTTGACCTGGTGCCCCACCGGGTCGGAGGCCAGGGCGCCCCACACCAGACCGGCACAGAGAAAACCGTTGTAGAGCCCCTGGTTGCCCGCCAGTGCCCGCGTCTGCTCGGCGAACTCGGCCGTGGTCCCGAACGCCGCGCGGGCCCTCGGACCGGTCCACAGGAACATTTCCAGCACCAGGATGTACGCGTGCAGGCAGGCGATGGCCCATACCGCGACGTCAGCGAAGATCGACATGGCCGCCATCATCGCGCATATCTCGGATCGCGGCTCACCTGGTATACAGGTGTCTCCCCCTCTGTCCCCCTCCGGTCCGGCTGTCTGCCCCGGGCGGGAGATCTTGTCTCACGTTGGGAAACATATGCCTCGCCGACGGATCGGATTCACCTATCGGACGATGGCCGCGATCGCACGACCGCTCGTGCGGCTGCTGTTCCGGCGGCAGTGGGCCGGCGCGCACCATCTGCCCGCCGAGGGCGGGTTCATCGCGGCGGTCAACCACAACTCGTACCTCGACCCGCTGGCTTACGGCTACTTCCAGTACGCCGCCGGCCGTCCCCCGCGGTTCTTCGCCAAGGACGGCCTGTTCAAAGGGTCGTTCGGGCGGCTGATGCGCGCCATGAGGCACATCCCCGTGGCACGCGGCGGGGCGGGCGCCCTGGCGGCCCTGGACCTCGCGTCGGCGGCGGTCCGGGGCGGCGAGGGAGTGGTCTTCTACCCGGAGGGCACCCTGACCCAGGATCCGGAGATGTGGCCGATGGCGGGCCGGACCGGCATCGCCCGGGTGGCGCTGGCGACCGGGTGCCCGGTGATACCGGTGGCCCAGTGGGGGGCGAACCTGCTGCTGCCGCCGTACGGCAAGCTCGGCCCGCTGCTGCCCCGCAGGACCCATCAGGTGCTGGCCGGGCCGCCCGTGGACCTCTCCCGCTTCCGGGACCGGGAGCCGGGGCCGGAGGTGTGGCGGGAGGCCACGGAGGAGATCATGGCGGCGATCACGGCCCTGCTCGCCGAGGTCCGCGGTCAGTCCGCGCCGACGACGACCGGGGACCGGCGCGGTCCCCTGCGTTCCGTCTGACGAACCGCCACCACAGACCTCCTGCCGGCCGGCGGGGCGTCGGCACGGCCGTTCCCCCTCGGCCGGCGTGCCACCGGCACAGCCCCTCACACCCGTCCCGTCTGACGGCCCGCCGGCACGGCACCTCCCGCCCGTCCCGGCCGGAGAACCATCGGCACAGGCGTTCCCTGCCCGGTCGGCGGACCACCGGCATAGCCCCTCCCGCCCGTTCCGTCTGACCGCCCGCCGGCACGCCCCCTCCCGCCCGTCCCGGCGGGCACGGTCACCCGCGGTGGGAAGGGCACCGGCGGGCGGGGCGGCCGCACCGGTCGGCCGGTGCGGCCG
>NZ_JAVRHI010000329.1:0-13116 GCF_034105845.1 Streptomyces sp. CRN 30
CCGGCCCCCGGCCCCCTGGCCCGGCCCCCTGGCCCGGCCCCCGGCCCGGTCCGGGGGCGGCCCCGCCCGGGTGAGGGCGGATGCTCGTCGGGCCGTTCGGCCGAGCGCGGGTGGATGCCCGGGTGGCGGTCGGCTCCGTCAGCCGGTGGGGGTGAGGGCGAGGGCGTGGACGTCAGAGGCATCGGCTGCGGTGTGTGCCGTGCCCGGTGCGGCGGCGTACCGCGCCCGACCGCGTGGTGCGGGGGTGGCGAGGGTGACGCCTTCTTCCGCCGCGTCGGCCGGCGTGGTAGACGCCATGGACATGACCTCGTCGCCCTTCGGTGTGCCCCGCCGTGCCGTCCTCCTCGCCGCCGCACTAGCCGCCACGCTCTCCCCGGCCCTAGGCGCCCCGGCCCGCGCCCGCGCCGCCGAGGCCGACGATCCCTACGACACCCTCCGCCACCGCTGGGTCGACCTCTCCCTGGGCACCGGCTACGACCCCGCCGCCGAGCCGTACGCCTCCCGGCTCGCCCGGACCGGCGAACTGGCCCGCACCTACCGGCGGACCATGGCGCCGACCCCCACCTCCCTCTGGCCCGGCCGGCCCTTCGACCCGCCCTCCGGCATCACCGCCGCGTACGGCCGGCTGTGGACGATGACCCAGGCGTATCTCCAGGACGGCACCGGCTCCACCGGCGACGACACCCTCCTCGCGGACGTCCTGCGCGGCCTCGACCACCTCTCCGCCACCGTCTACAACCCCGCCACCACCCGCTACGGCAACTGGTGGGAGTGGCAGATCGGCAGCCCCCGCCTCCTGACGGACATCGCCGCCGCCCTGTACGACCACCTCGGCGCCGACCGCGTCGCCGCCGCCTGCGCCGCGGTGGACCACTTCGTCCCCGACAGCGCCCTCGGCGACTACACCGGCACCTCCACCGGCGCCAACCGAGTCGACCTGTGCCGGTCCGTCGCCCTGCGCGGCGTCCTCGGCCGGGACCCAGCCAAGATCGCCCTCGCCCGCGACGCCCTCTCCCCGGTCTTCCCGTACGTGGAGAAGGGCGACGGCCTCTACGCCGACGGCTCGTTCGTGCAGCACACCTGGGTCGCGTACTCGGGGACGTACGGGCAGGTCATGCTCGACGGACTCGGCCGCCTCTTCACGCTGCTGGCCGGCTCCGAGTGGGAGGTGCGCGACCCGAACCGGCAGACCGTCCTGGACAGCGTCGAGAACGCCTACGCGCCGCTCGTCCACGACGGCCTGATCGCGGACTGCGTCAGCGGACGCGCCATCAGCCGCGGCCTGTCCCAGGGCGACGAACTCGGCGTCCTGCGCGGCGACCACTACCACGGCCAGCAGATCATCGCCGCGATGGCCGTCCTCGCGGGCGGCGCGAGCGAGGCCGAGCGCGACCGCTGGCACGCCCGCCTCAAGGGCTGGATCGAACGCGGCACCTACGCCCCGATCCTGACGGCACCCCAGTTCGGCGTCGCCGACCTCGCCCGGCTGCACGCCGTCGCCGCCGCCCCCGTCGCGGCCGCACCCGACCCCGTGGGACACCATCTCTTCGCCGCCATGGACCGCGCCGTGCACCGCCGCCCCGGCTTCACCGCCGCCCTGTCCATGGCGAGCGACCGCATCGCCCACTACGAGTGCGGCAACGGCGAGAACCCGCGCGGCTGGCACACCGGCGCCGGCTGGCTCTCCTGGTGGCCGGCGGGCGGACAGCAGGGCCAGTACACCGACTGGTTCTGGCCCACCGTCGACTGGTACCGCCTCCCCGGCACGACCGTCTCCACCCGCCGCCTCGCCGACCGGGCGGGCGGCGAGTGGGGCGAGGCCCGACCCGGCGCGCGGTGGGTCGGCGGCACCACCGACGGGACGTACGCGGTCGTCGGCCAGGAACTGGAGGGACTCGGCTCCACCCTCCGCGCCCACAAGACCTGGTTCTTCCTCGACGACCACGTGGTCTGCCTCGGCGCAGGCATCACCTGCGCGGACGGCGTCCCCGTCGAGACGGTCGTCGACAACCGCAACCTCGGCGAGGCGGGCACCGCCGCCCTCACCGAGGGTCCCGGCTGGGCCCACCTCGACGGCCACGGCGGCTGGATCGTCCTCGACGGCGGCACCCTGCGCACCCTGCGCGAGGACCGCACCGGCGCCTGGTCCGACATCAACACCGGCGGCTCCACCGAGCGCCGCACCCGCCGCTGGCAGACCCTCTGGCTGGACCACGGCACGGACCCCGCCGACGCGGCCTACGCCTACGTCCTGCTCCCCGGCGCGACGCGCGGCGCCGTCGCCCGCCGAGCCGCCGACCGCGACCGCGACCGCGACCGCGTCAGAATCCTCGCCAACGACCCGTCACGCCAGGCCGTGACGGTCCCCGCACTGGGCCTGACAGCGGCGGCCTTCCGGGAGGCCGGTACCGTGGACGGGCTCACCGCGTCGGCCGGCGCGAGCGTCCTGGTCCGCCGCCGGGGCCGTACCGCCACGCTCCACATCAGCGAACCACCCCGTACGGGCGAACCGCTGGAGATCACCTGGGACCACCCCGTGGGAGCGCCGGTCCGGGCCGACGAGACGGTCGAGATCCTGTCCACGGGCCGTCGGCTGCGGCTGCGCGTCACCCCGGGGACGGTATGCGCGACGCACGGATGTGAGGTGACTCTCAGCTGACGTCTTTGTGCGACCTCTACAACGGGCGGACCCCCTGAGCAGTCGAAAAGGCTGCATGTCGCCGCGGTTCTGTTCAGTCGTACCAGGAAAACGCTCCGGAGACTGTGAGGAGTCGACGGCTCGCTTTCCTTGGTCCGCTTCGTAAGGTCGCTACATGACCGTTTTGGATGAGGCGCCGGGTGAGCCGACGGACGCGCGCGGGCGGGTCGCCGAGCTGCACGAGATCCGCGGGCGGGCGCTGGCCGGGCCGAGCGAGAAGGCGACGGCGGCGCAGCACGGCAAGGGCAAGCTGACCGCGCGGGAACGGATCGAGCTGCTCCTCGACCCGGACTCCTTCCGCGAGGTCGAGCAGTTGCGCCGGCACCGGGCGACCGGATTCGGGCTGGAGGCGAAGAAGCCGTACACCGACGGCGTCGTCACCGGCTGGGGGACGGTCGAGGGCCGGACGGTCTTCGTCTACGCACACGACTTCCGGATCTTCGGCGGCGCGCTGGGCGAGGCCCACGCCACCAAGATCCACAAGATCATGGACATGGCCATCGCGGCCGGTGCCCCGCTGGTCTCCCTGAACGACGGCGCCGGCGCCCGCATCCAGGAGGGCGTCTCCGCCCTCGCCGGGTACGGCGGCATCTTCCAGCGCAACACCAAGGCGTCCGGCGTCATCCCGCAGATCAGCGTGATGCTCGGCCCGTGCGCGGGCGGCGCGGCGTACAGCCCCGCCCTCACGGACTTCGTCTTCATGGTCCGCGACACCTCGCAGATGTTCATCACCGGCCCGGACGTCGTCAAGGCGGTCACCGGCGAGGAGATCACGCAGAACGGCCTGGGCGGCGCCGACGTGCACGCCGAGACCTCCGGCGTCTGCCACTTCGCCTACGACGACGAGGAGACGTGCCTCGCCGAGGTCCGCTACCTCCTCTCCCTCCTCCCGCAGAACAACCGGGAGAACCCGCCGCACGCCGAGTCCTCCGACCCGGTGGACCGCCGCTCCGACGTCCTCCTCGACCTCGTCCCGGCCGACGGCAACCGGCCGTACGACATGGCCAAGGTCATCGAGGAGATCGTCGACGACGGCGACTACCTGGAGGTCCACGAGCGCTGGGCCCGCAACATCATCTGCGCGCTGGCCCGGCTCGACGGCCAGGTCGTCGGCATCGTCGCCAACCAGCCGCAGACCCTCGCGGGCGTGCTGGACATCGAGGCCAGTGAAAAAGCTGCGCGCTTCGTCCAGATGTGTGACGCTTTTAACATCCCGATCGTGACGTTCCTGGACGTTCCGGGCTTCCTGCCGGGTGTCGACCAGGAGCACGGCGGGATCATCCGCCACGGCGCGAAGCTGCTGTACGCGTACTGCAACGCGACCGTGCCGCGGATCAGCCTGATCCTGCGCAAGGCGTACGGAGGTGCGTACATCGTCATGGACTCCCAGTCCATCGGGGCGGACCTCACCTATGCCTGGCCGACCAACGAGATCGCCGTGATGGGCGCGGAGGGCGCCGCGGGCGTCATCTTCCGCCGGCAGATCGCCGGCGCCGAGGACCCCGAGGCCATGCGGCAGAAGATGGTCAAGGAGTACAAGGCCGAGCTGATGCACCCGTACTACGCGGCCGAGCGCGGTCTGGTCGACGACGTCATCGACCCGGCCGAGACCCGCGAGGTACTGGTCAGCTCCCTGGCGATGCTCCGGACCAAACACGCCGACCTGCCCTCCCGCAAGCACGGCAACCCTCCGCAGTGACCTCTCAAGGAGCCCGATCCATGTCCATGCCCGACATCCGCGTCGAGAAGGGCCACGCCGACCCGGAAGAGGTCGCCGCGATCACCGCCGTACTGATGGCCCGTGCGGCGGCCCGGCCCGCCGAGATCGCCCCGGCCCGCGGCGGCAGCGTCCGCGCCGGCTGGCGCCGCCTGGAACGAGAGCCCGGCTTCCACGCCCCCCACAGCTGGCGCTGAGCACCCGGAGAACCGAGAAGGCCCCCTCCCACAAGGAGGGGGCCTTCTCGATGTCCGTCAGGGGAAGCCCCCGTCAGGGGCGCGGGGAACTGCGCGACAAGCCACAGCGCACCCGCGCCCGGCGAACTACCGCAACCGCGCCATCAACGCATGCTCCACCAGCGTGATCAACGCGGACTTGGCGTCCGCCCGATGCCGGGCATCGGTCGTGATGATCGGCGTGTCCGGACCGATCTGCAACGCCTCCCGGACCTCGTCCGGATTGTACGGCTGCTGCCCGTCGAACCCGTTCAACGCGATCACGAAGGGCAGCCCGCTGTTCTCGAAGTAGTCGACCGCCGGGAAGCAGTCGGCGAGACGACGGGTGTCCACCAGCACGATCGCGCCGATCGCACCCCGCACCAGGTCGTCCCACATGAACCAGAACCGGTCCTGACCGGGCGTACCGAACAGGTAGAGGATCAGGTCCTGGTCGAGGGTGATACGGCCGAAGTCCATGGCGACCGTCGTGGTCGTCTTGTCCCCGGTGTGGGTGAGGTCGTCGATCCCCGCTGACGCGGATGTCATGACGGCCTCTGTGCGCAGCGGATTGATCTCCGAGACGGCGCCGACGAACGTGGTCTTACCCACGCCGAAACCGCCTGCCACCACGATTTTCGCGGACGTGGTGGAGCGGGAAGGCCCTCCGCTAGAGCTTGCGAAGTCCACTGAGCACCCTTTCGAGCAGTGTCACGTCTGGCTGGCCGCCGGCGCTCTCGTCGCCGCCGGGTTGATGGATGGCGACCAGTCCCGCCTCCGCCAAGTCGGCGACGAGGATCCTGGCCACGCCGAGAGGGATGGTCAGCAAGGCCGAGATCTCGGCCACCGACTTGATCTCACGGCAGAGGTGGCAGATCCGCTGATGCTCGGGCAACTGGCCCTGCATCTGGTGCGGCTGCGCGGTGGTGTGCACCAGCGCCTCGATGGCGAGCTGGTACCGCGGGCGCGTCCGGCCGCCGGTCATGGCGTACGGACGTACCAGGGGGTTGTTCGACGCCCCGGCGGGCGCGGGCTCAGGGGCGCGGCGCTGCGGCTGCACGGGCTGGATGCGCGGGGCCGGCGGCTGGTCGTACGGCGAAGGGCCGGGACCCTGCGGCGCGTACGGCTGCCGGTGGCTGGGCGTGGAGGGAAAGCCGTACGGGTTCGCACCGTCGCCGTGGCCCTGTGCGGGGCCGTACGACCAGTTGCCCGAAGACGGACCGCCTGGGGGTGTTGCCACTTTCTCCTCCTCCGACTGTGCCTGGCACCCACCACTGTGGAGCCGCGTCCCGAAACCTTACGGCCCCGGGACGCCAAAACGCACCGTCTGCCCGTTAGTTGAGAAGGCTCCCTTGGAGCTCGGCGCGCAGGTCCGGCGTGAGGACGGTACCGGCTCGGTCGACCAGAAGGGCCATCTCGTACCCAATGAGACCGATGTCCGCCTCCGGGTGTGCGAGAACCGCGAGCGACGAACCGTCGGATACGGACATGATGAACAGGAATCCCCGCTCCATCTCCACAACCGTCTGGTTCACATGGCCGCCCTCGAAGATGCGCGAGGCACCGGCGGTCAGCGACGTCAGACCGGAGGCGACGGCCGCGAGCTGGTCGGCGCGGTCGCGCGGGAAGCCTTCGGACATCGCCAGAAGGAGTCCGTCGGCGGAGACCACCACCGTGTGGGACACCCCCGGGGTGTTGTCCACGAAGTTGGTGATCAACCAGTTCAGGTTCTGCGCCGCCTGGCTCATCGGGCTCACACTAACGCTCCTGGTCGTAGGTGCTGTCAGAACCACTGTGGTGAGACCCAGTGGCCTGGCCGTTGTTCGATTCACTGCCTGCGTTGCGGCCTCGCTCGACGCCGCGCCGCAGGTTGCTCAGCCTGCCCCGGACATCCTCCGGGGCGCGGGAGACCTGGGGGCCTCCCTGGGGGGTGGACTCGGCGGTTCCCTCGACCAGATTGGCCTTGGGCACCCGCCGGGGCAGACCGGAGGAGGTCACTCCGCCCGCCTTCGGCTTCTTCAGCTGGGAAGCCTGCTGCCAGCGTTCGTCGTTGGCCGAACGCCAGTCGCCCTCGCCGTTGCCCTCCGGAGCGGACGCCGCCGTCTCCCGGTCCGCGCGCTGTCCGCTGCCCGCGGACGCGTTCGCCGCGGAACCACGGCGCGGCAGCCCGGCATCGGTCAGGTCGTGGGAGGCGGAAGGAGCCGGTCCCGGACGGTCGAAGCCTACGCGGTCGTCTCCGCTCACGTCAGCGGACTGCGGGGAGTACCCCTCCGCGGGGGCCGCCGGATAGGCGGACGGATAGCCGTTCGCGTAGGCGTCCTGCTGCGGCCAGTCGTCCTGCGGACGGGGCTGTTCGAAGCCGGGGAAGCCGTCCTGGGCCCCGCCGCCGGCGACCGGGCGCTCGGGCAGTCCCGCCTCGGTGTACGAGGTCGGCGCGTAAGCGCCGTCGGGGGAGTAGGCATCGCCCTGCGGCAGTCCGCCGTTCGGCGCGTAGTACTGGTTGTCGTACGCCTGCTGCTGTGGTGCGTCGTACGCGGTCGGGCCCTGGTCGGCGTAGGGCGGCTGCTGGTCGTAGCCGGCCGGCGCCTGCTCCTGGTAGCCGCCGCGGCCGTCGTCGTACGCGGGCTGCTGACCGGTGAACGGGTCCTGGTACGGGGCGGCCTCCCCCGGCGCGGCCGGGTCGGCGCCGTCCTGGCCCGGGTGGGCGTGGGACTCCAGCGCGGCGCGGCGCTCCTCGCGCATCAGGCTGCGGCCGACCGGGTCCAGCTCGCGCACGTCGTCGGGGACGTCCGCGTAGCGGCTGTCGTCGAAGCCCAGCTCGGCGGCGGTGCGCAGCGGCTGCTGCGACTGCGGCTGCGCGAAGTTCTCGCCGCCGCCGAACTGCTGCTCGGGGATGATCTGCGAGACCGTGAAGTCGCCCCGCTCCACCGGGCTCTCGCCGCCGCCGCCGTGCGTGATGGCGTCCGGGAGCATGACCAGCGACGTGGTGCCGGCCTGCTCGCCGGAGGGGCGCAGCTGGACCCGGATGCCGTGCCGGTCGGAGAGGCGGCCGACCACGAACAGGCCCATGCGCTGCGAGATCGCGGCGTCCACGGTCGGCGGGTTGGCCAGCTTGTGGTTGATGTCCGCGAAGTCCTCGGCGGTCAGGCCGATGCCCTTGTCGTGGATCTCGATCATCACGCGGCCGTCGGGCAGCCGGGTCGCGGTGACGCGGACCTTGGTCTGCGGCGAGGAGAAGGTGGTGGCGTTCTCCAGCAGCTCGGCGAGGAGGTGCACGAGGTCGGTCACGGCCCGGCCGTGGATCTCGGCCTCCGGCACGCCCGACAGCTCGATGCGCTCGTACTGCTCCACCTCGGAGGAGGCGGCGCGCAACACGTCGACCAGCGGGACCGGCTGGTCCCAGCGGCGGCCGGGCTCCTCGCCGGCGAGGACGAGGAGGTTCTCGCCGTTGCGGCGCATGCGCGTCGCGAGGTGGTCGAGCCGGAAGAGGCTCTCCAGCTGGTCCGGGTCGGCCTCGTTGTTCTCCAGGTCGGTGATGAGGGTCAGCTGGCCCTCGATCAGCGACTGGTTGCGGCGCGAGAGGTTGGTGAAGATCGCGTTGATGTTGCCCCGGAGCAGCGCCTGCTCGGAGGCGAGCCGCACCGCCTCGCGGTGGACCTGGTCGAACGCGCGGGCGACCTCGCCGATCTCGTCGGTGGTGCTGATCGGGATCGGGGCGACCCGGGTGTCGACCCGGCCGGGGTCGGTACGGGAGAGCTGGTCGACCAGCATCGGCAGCCGCTGTTCGGCGACGCCGAACGCGGCGTTGCGCAGCTGGCGCATGTTGCGGCTCATCTGGCGGGCGACCATGCCGGCCAGGATGAACGCGGCGAGCAGCGCGACCACGACGATGGCGCCGGTGATGTAGGCGTCCTGCTCGGCGTCGTCGGCTATGCCGGAGGCCTCGCTCACGGCCTTGTCGGCCATGTCCGACTCGATGGTGCGGTAGGCGTCGAACTTGAGGGTGTTGACCGCCCACCAGTTCTCCGGCGTGATGCCCTGCCGGGCCAGCGACGCACGGGCGGCGGTGTCCGTGGACTCCAGCGCGGCCAGCTCCGTGACCATGGTGGTCGGGTTGGTCGGCGGCGCCACGTAGTCCGGGTCGTCGGCGGCGGCCTCCTTGGCCAGGGCCGCGCCGTCCGCCTTGATCTTCGTCTCGGCGTCCTCCAGCTTCTTGGCGTCCGCCTCGGTACCGCCGCCGATGTACTCCTCGACGGCGATGCCCTCCAGATAGGCGTAGGAGGACAGGGCGACGCGCTGGCTGGCCAGGTGGCTCGGGTCGGGACCCGGCTTGACCAGCATGTGCATGCCGATGGCGCGTTCGAGGGAGAGGGACGCCTTGGTCAGGCCGATCGCGTAGACGGTACGGCCGTAGGAGGTGATGTTGCCGGTGCCGAGTCCGAGTTCGTTGGCGAACTCCATCAGGGGGTGGGCGACGCCGACGTACCCCTCCTCGGTCTCCACGCCCTTGAGCTTGGAGGTGTAGGCGGTGGTGCGCAGCGCCTGGAGCTGGGGCTCGACGTCGCGGAACTGCTTCAGCCGGCGTTCCAGACCGGCCTTGGCGGGCATCCCCTGCGCCGCCACGTCGAACAACTTGGCGGCCTCGTCGGTGACGCCGCGCGCCTTGATGACGGCCTCGTCGTTCTTCTTGCCCTGGAGCAGCGGGGCGGCGGAGACGTCCCGCTCGTTGTAGAGGGCGTTGGCGTAGGTGAGGGAGGCCTGGACCAGGCGGGCGGTGCTCTCGGCGTCCTCGGCGTCCTGCCAGGTGTCGATGGAGCTCTTCACCTGGAAGCCGCCCATGACGAGGCCGACCAGCACGGGTATGAGGAGGATGGCGTTGAGGCGCGTGGCCACCCGCCAGTTCCGCGGCGAGAGCCGGCCGCCGCTCGGCGCGGCGGGTGCGGCCTTGGGTTCCTGGCCGGCCACGGGGGTGGGCGCCGCTGTGCGCGGCGGCGGGGTGAAGTTGCCCCGGGCCGACGGCTCGGGACTGTTCTTGCTTCGCCTCACTCGACCAACAACCTCTCGGCGGTCGGCACCTGTGTCGTGCCGCTGTGTCTCAGAGCCCAGTACGTCTACGTCTTCTACGCCGGCCACGTCAACGAGTACGCATTACTGTCGAGTACGTCTTTGACCATTGGGCAGTTCTGGCATTCCAGCATGACGACCAGCGCTCTTCCAAACAGTGTGACGGGCAGATTACATGTGAGGTAAGCCCTAGATAAAACGGTCAAAACGAGCGAGGAGCGTCAAAAGCCGGGACGTTCGTGCGCACAGCGAGACCGGATGTGCGCGACGCGTGGCGGCACCACCCGATTCCTCTGCCGAAACGTTATGAACACCGGAGCCGGCCGTGTCAAAGGACACAGCCGGCTCCGTGGTGCCTACGGCAACTTCCGTATGCCGTTCCCGACTTGATCGCTACCGCAGCCGCGCCATCAGCGCGTGCTCGACCAGCGTGATCAGCGCACTCTTCGCGTCGGCCCGGTGCCGCGCGTCGGTGGTGATGATCGGGGTGTCGGGACCGATCTGCAGGGCCTCGCGGACCTCGTCCGGGTTGTACGGCTGCTGTCCGTCGAACCCGTTGAGGGCCACGACGAAGGGCAGCCCGCTGTTCTCGAAGTAGTCGACCGCCGGGAAGCAGTCGGCGAGCCGCCGCGTGTCGACCAGCACGACCGCGCCGATCGCACCGCGGACCAGGTCGTCCCACATGAACCAGAACCGGTCCTGGCCCGGTGTACCGAAGAGGTACAGGATCAAGTCCTGGTCGAGCGTGATGCGGCCGAAGTCCATGGCGACCGTCGTGGTCGTCTTGTCCCCGGTGTGCGTGAGGTCGTCGATCCCGGCGCTGGCGGACGTCATGACGGCCTCGGTGCGCAGCGGGTTGATCTCCGAGACGGCGCCGACGAACGTGGTCTTGCCCACGCCGAAGCCGCCGGCCACCACGATCTTGGCGGAGGTGGTCGCCCGACCCCCGTCAGAGCTTGCGAAGTCCACTGAGCACCCTTTCGAGCAGTGTCACGTCCGGCGCGCCGCCGTTGTTCTCGTCGCCGCCCGGCTGGTGGATGGCGACCAGTCCCGCCTCGGCGAGGTCGGCGACCAGGATCCTCGCCACACCGAGGGGCATCGCCAGCAGCGCCGACACCTCGGCCACCGACTTCACCTCACGGCACAGGTGGCAGATGCGCTGGTGCTCCGGGAGCAGCCCCATCAGCGCTGCCGGGTCGGCCGTCGTGCTGATCAGCGCCTCGATGGCGAGCTGATAGCGAGGCCGGGTCCGGCCGCCGGTCATCGCATAGGGACGTACCAGCGGCTGGTCGCCCTCGTCCTCGTACGGTTCCGCGTACGGATCATGAGAGGCGGTGGGCGGGGTCATGGGTCCTCCGGGCGGGACAGCAAGTCGGTAAGTCAAGCCGTCCGATGTGGCCGGTGGGGGGATTGTGGCGGCCGGACGGTGATTTGGTGAGACGGGTGGTGCCGGGGCCTGTCAGTGGAGCAGACTTCCTTGTAGCTCGGCGCGCAGATCAGGCGTGAGCACCGCACCCGCGCGGTCGACGAGGAGAGCCATCTCGTAGCCGACCAGGCCGATGTCGCACTCCGGGTGCGCCAGGACGGCGAGGGACGAACCGTCCGAGACGGACATCAGGAAGAGGAACCCGCGTTCCATCTCCACGACCGTCTGCGCCACGTTGCCGCCCTCGAAGATCCGGGACGCCCCGGCCGTGAGTGAGGTCAGCCCCGAGGCGACGGCCGCGAGCTGGTCGGCGCGGTCGCGCGGGAAGCCTTCGGACATCGCCAGAAGGAGTCCGTCGGCGGACACGACGACGGTGTGGGACACCCCGGGGGTGTTGTCCACGAAATTCGTGATCAACCAGTTGAGGTTCTGTGCCGCCTGGCTCATCGGGCTCAACTAACGCTCCTGCTGGTGAGTGGGCCTCGGGAAGTTGCCGGTCTGGCCGCTTCCCGCCTGACGGCCCTGTGCGATACCCCGACGGAGATTGGTCAGCCGGCCGCGCACCTCGTCGGGGGCGCGCGAGACCTGCGGACCGCTCTGGTGAGACTGCTGCTGAGCCGTGCCCGGCACGAGGTTCGCACGGGGCACCCGGCGCGGCAGGCCGGAGGTGGTGATGCCGCCCGCGGCCGGCTGCCGGACACGCTCGGCCTGCCGAACGAGTTCGTCGTTCGGCGAGCTGCGCCAGGAAGAGGTCGCGGGACGCTGCGGTGCGGCGGACTGCGGTGCCGCGGAGGTCTGCGGCTGCTCCGGAGCCGGAGCGGCGGACGGGGCGTCGCCCTGGAGCCGCTCCCTGCGTTCGCCGCGGAACCAGTTGGTCTCCAACGTGTCGAACAGCGGCGTCCGCCCGTCGCCGGGGCCGGTGGCCGGCGGCAGGGCCTCGGGCTCCTGCCGCACCGGACGCTGCGGCCGGGCGCCGCCGAAGTCGTTCCCGCCGTACCCGCCGCCGTTGACCTGCGGCCGCTCGAACTGACCGGTGACGGCCGGGTACTGGCCGGTGGCGGAGGCGTCCTGCGCGGCGTACTGACCGTTGGCCGACGCGTCCTGCTGGGCGTACTGCCCCGTGGTGGAGGCGTCCGGCTGGGCGTACTGGCCACCGGCCGCGGGGGAGCGGTCGTAACCCTGCGACGCGAAGGCGTCGTCCTGGGGCTGACGCTCGTACTGGCCCGTGGTGGAGGCGTCCTGCCGCGCGTACTGGCCGGTGGTCGACGCGTCCTGCTGGGCGTACTGGCCGGTGGTCGACGCGTCCTGCTGGGCGTACTGGCCGGTGGTCGACGGGTCCTGCTGGGCGTACTGGCCGGTGGTCGACGGGTCCTGCTGGGCGTACTGGTCGCCGGCCGCGGGGGAGCGGTCGTAGCCCTGGGACGCGAAGGCGTCGTCCTGGGCCTGGCGCTCGTACCGCCCGTCGGCCGCGGCGGTGTCCGGGCGCTCGAACTGGCCGGTGGTGGCCGGGTCCTGGCGGCCGGGCAGGTCGTGGCGACCGGTGGAGGAGTCGTCGTAACCCTGCGGGGCGGGGTAACCGCCCTGGTCGGCGGGGGTGCCGAAGACGTCGGTGCGGACGAACGCCCCGCCGTCCTGCGAGCCGTCCCGGCCGCCGCCCTGCGGCGCGTGATCACCGGGCCGGCCGAACTGGTCGGCGGGCGCCGACGCGTTCCGCTCCGGCGCGGCGAACCGGCCGGCGTCGCCGGGCGCGGGCGTGTCGAAGTCCGGGCGCGGGAACTCCGACGTGGAGGCGGGACCCTCCCGCTCGTCGAAGCGGCCGATCGCCGGCATCTCCGCGGTCGCCGCCGGACCCTGCCGGTCGTCGACGCGCGGGATCTGGGAGGTACGGGCGACGTCCGGCTCCTCGTGGCCGCGCGGCGCGTCCAGCGGGGCGGGCCGGGCGCTCTCGTCGCCCCAGCTCGGGACCCGCGGCTGCGGCTGCGGGGCGCCGCCGGGC
>NZ_JAVRHI010000330.1:0-27727 GCF_034105845.1 Streptomyces sp. CRN 30
CGCCCGCCTTCTCGGCCGCCTCGGCGACCCGCGAGGCCAGCGGCGACGCGGCCACGGCGTCGGCGAGACCGGCCAGGCCGTCGGCCTGGCCCGGCTGCGGGCGGAGCAGCCCGCCGACGAGCGCGGCGTCGAAGCCGTCGACCGCGGCGAGCGCCTCGTCCAGCCCGTCCACCGGGTCGGTCAGCAGATCGGCACGCATCAGGCCACCGCCCTCGTCGTCGGGAACCAGTGCATCTCCGGCAGCGGGGCCGTCGTCGGCGCCAGTTCCAGATAGGACAGGTGCCGCAGGAAACGGCTGAAGACCTGGGCGGCGGCCGCCCGGTCGCCCTGCGCGGGGTGGGTGGAGGTCATGGCGTCTATGACGTCGCCGGCACCGGGGTCCGCGGCGGTGACATCGACCTTCAGGTACCGCGCCACCCGCTCGACGCCGTACTGCACCACGGCCTCGGTCACCAGCGCGTCGATGTGCTTGCAGAACCAGCCGTGCGCGCCGCCGCAGGGACGGTTGTTGTTGGTGCTGCACGCGAACGCGTAGGACCCGGCCGCCACCGACGACACGTACACCCGCCCGATGTCCGACCCGCTGGACACCACGCCCTGCAGCCGGCCGTCGGCCAGTTCGACGAACGGCACCTTGGCCAGCTTCCGCGGCCGTGCGGGGGGAACCACCCGCACCGTGCTCGACCTCTCCCAGACGGACAACGCACCATCTCCCATGCATGCCAAAGGGGGTGTCCTCGCCACTTCGGCGGAACGAGAACGAAGCTACCGGCAGGCACTGACAACGAGTCATCGCCCCAGGCCAGCCCGGCAGTCGGACGGACTGGACTCAGTCCGGACCGGGGCTCAGTGGCGGCCCCGCTCCCCTGCACGCCCGGTCCCGCCAGAGCCACCGTCGCCTCGGGAAGGTCCCGCCCTGAAACGGCGGTAGCGGACGATCCCGATGACGGCCACGACACCGATGACGACGATGCGGGCGAACTCCACAGCCACGTACTCCTCCGACGAATGAGGCAGGAAAAGCAGGAATATCGCCCGCCGGTGTCCGGGCCCGCAAACCGGATACGAGCGGGACCCCTTGCCATCCCTCGCACGCGTCGCAGACTTCGCGGTACGGCAGCGTCGCAAGGGCGCGGCGCGCGAACGCGAGGAAACCGGAATGGATATTGCACAGGCGAAACAGGCCGTCAGTGATCTGCGGGCGAGCCGGCCCGAATTCGAGGGGCCCGACGAGGCACGTGCGAAGACTCTGCTGGACCAGCCCGACAAGGTGAACCAGGGGTTCTACGGAACGTGCGGCCTCACCGCGATCGTCCGCAGTTACCTCCAGTACGACCGCGACCGTTTCGTCGAACTGCTGCGGGCCGTGTACTCCGGCACCGACTTCAACGGCATCACCTCCGGACCGCAGGTACTGCTCCAGCACCGACTGGAACAGCGTGACGCGAAAGCGGCCGCGCAACCGCAGGGCGGATACGTCCCGCTGTTCAATCTCGACTTCGTCCTGGCGCGGGCATTGGGGAAACTCCTGAAGATCCGGTCACCGAAGATGTACGAGGCACAGACCCTGGTGTCCGAGGAGATCGCCCGGCTGTTCAACGCGAAAGAGCCCTTCCTCGACGCGTTCACCCTGGACCCGGAGCACATTCCGACGCTCAACGCCGCGAAGCTCAGTCCTGATCTCGAATTCGAGCTGAAGATCAAGGGCTGGCGACTCGGCCAGGTCGCGGGGTTCGTGGTCGACGCCTCGACGGCGCAGATCATCCCGACTGTGCCGAACAGCGAATGGCAGCTCAAGTTCCAGGCGGGCGGCCGGGAACGGGTCCTGCGGATCCAGGACACCAAGAAGGGCGCCCTCCAGGTCGCCGTCGACGTCCGCAACAGCGAGTCGGCCTTCCGCGACCAGGGCGACCTGGGTCTGGACTCCGACGGGCTCAAGTCGATCATGCAGAACGTCGCGGGCGCCGCGAACGTCACGGTCACCCGCGTCAAGGCCGCCACCCCGCAGGCGGCCGTCGACGCGGTCAACACCGAACTGGGCCGGGCGAAGCCGTACGTCTACGCCTTCGTCCGCTCCTTCGACGACTGGGCGAGCGCCGCCAACGACGCCACGAAGCGGTCGTTCGCCAAGGCGGCGACCGCGCCCGCGCCGATCTGGGGCCGCGTGGAGCCCGAGGGCGAGCACATCATCGCGATCGACGGACCGATCAGGAAGGAGTCCGGCGCCTACGTGCTGCCCGTGTGGACGTGGGGCAGCGCCTACGAGGTCCGCGTACAGGAGGCGTACCTGGCCGGTTACCTGCCGGTGCTGGTGCACGGCCAGATCAGCGCCTGACGGTACGGCGGGCGGCGGCCCCTCAGCCGTCCTTCCTGGCCACCCCGCCGTACATGCCGATCAGCGGGGCATCGGGCCGGGGCGGCTGCTCCGGGCGCCAGTCGGTCACCCGGACCAGTCCGGGTTCGACCAGCCGGAAGTCGCCGAAGAACTCTGACACCCTGGCGTGCGGGCGGAGGTTCATGGACGCGGTGGCCTTGCGGTACACGGCCGCCGCGTCCTCGCGGTGGTCGTCGTGGACGTCGCCGGTCGCGTGCGACAGCACCAGGTAGGAACCGGCGGGCAGCGCGTCCCGCAGGGTGGCGAGGATGCCGTCGGGGTCGTCCGCGTCGGAGAGGAAGTGCACGACGGCGACCAGCAGCAGCGCCACCGGCCGGTCGAGGTCGATGACCGCGCGCACCTCCGGGTGGTCCAGGACCGCCCGGGGGTCGCGCAGGTCGGCGAGGACCACCGAGGTGTCGGCGGCGTCCAGCAGCGCCATGGAGTGCGTGCTGACGATGGGGTCGTTGTCGATGTAGGCGACGCGGGTGTCCGGTGCGATCGCCCGCGCGATCTGGTGCACGTTGGGCTCGGTGGGCAGGCCCGTGCCGATGTCCAGGATCTGCCGTACCCCGCCCTCGCGCACGACGTGCTCCACCGCGCGCCGCATGAACCGCCGGTTGGCGCGGACGCCCTCCCGCACCTCAGGCGCCACCTTCATGAACTCCTCGGCGGCGGCCTGGTCGACCTCGTAGTTGTCCTTCCCGCCGAGGAAGTAGTCGTACATCCGCGCCGGGTGGGGCCTGCTGGTGTCGATCCCGAGGGCGGGGATACCGCCCGGACCGTCGCTGCCGGGGGAGGTCATGATGCCGTGCTCCGTCCTGAACTCGCGTTCCGCTGACGCACGTTGTCCCGCGAAGGAGAACTGACGTGACCGTCGGGACAGCATCTTGGCACGGCCGGGGAGGGCGTGCCGCGCACGCATGCCGCGTAGATCACGATTTCGGAGTACTCATCAGTATCTTGCGTCCGGCGAGTGCACCTGCATAAGTTGCACATTCAACAACAATGTGTGGGGGACCTCGGTGCACGCTGACGTGACGCAGTTCAACTACGGGATGATCACTCCCGTTCTCGCCTACTTGACGGCATGCCTGGGCGGGGCGCTGGGGCTGCGCTGCGTCACCAGATCCCTGCGCCGCACAGCCGGGGGGCGCCGGGGTGCCTGGTTGGCGCTGGGGGCCGTCTGTATCGGCACCGGCATCTGGACCATGCACTTCATCGCCATGATCGGCTTCAGTGTCACCGGCGCGACGATCGGCTACGACACGCCGCTGACCTTTCTCAGCCTCGCCGTCGCCGTGCTCGTCGTCGCGATCGGCGTCCTCATCGTGGGTTACCGGGGCGCCTCGCCGCTCCATCTCGGTATCGCCGGAGTGATCACCGGGGGCGGCGTCGCCGTGATGCACTACTTGGGCATGAGCAGCATGCATGTGGCCGGTCACAAGTCTTTTGACGCGGTGACTGTGACCCTGTCCGTCCTGATCGCGGTGGTCGCCGCCACGGCGGCGCTGTGGGCCGCCGTCAACCTTCGGGCACTGTGGGCCTCCATCGGCGCCAGCGCCGTGATGGGAGCGGCCGTGGCCGGCATGCACTACGTCGGCATGGCCGCGATGAACGTCCATCTCGACGGCCCCGCCGACCCGCTGGCCGCCGACTCCCAGAACCTCCTCACCTTCCTCGTGCCGGTGATCGCGGGACCGGTCGGCGTTCTCGTCATCGCCTGCGTGATCGTGATGTTCGATCCGGATCTGCTGGTGGGGGGAGAGGACACGAAGGTCCGGCCGTCGGTCGCCGTGGGGCCCGATGGCGCGGCAGCGGCCGGTGATTGGCCCGAGATCTCGCCGCGCCGGTGATTTCCGCTCATTCTTATCTGCCTCAACACGCACACCGCTTATTTCCGTCGAACGGAAACGCGTCACTCACTTGCAAAGGAAACGTTGACGCTGGCATGTGTGAATGGCAGCGTGTGCGACTGCCGAGCAGTGCGATTCGACGGGTCTACCGGAAGGGGTAATCAATGGCAGCTCCGACCGAGAACGACAACATTGTGGTGATGCAGGTCGGTGACAGGCCCGTGCAGGTGGAACGTGGGCTGAGCGCGGAGCGGGCGCGTGAGTTCGTGTCGAAGGCCGATGCGCAGGCGGCTGAGCGCATGACCGCCGTGGAAGCGCGGGTGTCCGCCGTGACCAAAGCGGTGGCCGACCCCAACAGGGCTGTCGAGTACTACCAGGTCCAGCTGGCGAAAGCGCGCACGGACGAGGAGATTTCCTTGGAGCTGGAGGAGCTTCCCTCGGAGGAGCACTTCCAGCGGGTGAGTGAACTCCAGCAACTCCACGAGGTCGGCTCCACGATCTTCTACGCGAACACCAAGTTCGGTGGTTCGCACAAGTTCCTGACCACTCCGTGGCCGAATCTCAAGTGGTGGCCGTACAAGTTCAACGACAAGGCGTCGTCGGTCAAGAACTGGGGCGTGCACGTGGCCTACGAGCACCACTGGTGGAAAGGGCGGAAACTCTGGCTGGTCGGAATTCCGTTCGTGCAGTTCGAGGATCTCGGAGTGTTCGGGATGAATGACACGATCACTTCGTACGCGTGATCGCGTACTGCTGTTCGAGGGCTTCGTGGGTCCCGGGGAACGAGATTCCCCGGGACTCCGGCTCGTTCGACGACGGGACGGAGGCCCCACCCACCAGCCCGTTCCCCTTATTGCGTACCATGTGCAGGTGCGCTCAACCGACTACAGCATCCGCCCCGCGACCCCGGGCGACCTCGACGCCGCCCGTGCCGTCATGCTCGACACGGTCTACCGCGACTTCGGCACCGGGTACGTGCCGCGATGGCACCGGGACATCATCGACCTCGCCGGGGCGTACCTCGCGCCGCCCCGGCACGCCCTCCTCGTCGCCGTGGACGGGGACGGCGACGTCGTCGCCACCGGGGCGCTCGATTCGCGCGGGCCCCTGCACCCGCCGAACCCCCGCCACGTCGCCGAGCGCTACCCCTCCGGGGTCACCGCCCAGCTGCGGCGCGTGTACACGCGTCCCGCGCACCGGCGGCGCGGACTGGCCCGGCGGCTGGTCGGGGAACTGCTCGCCTTCGCCGTCGCCGACGGCGGCTACCGCGCCGTCTACCTGCACACCGACCCCGCCGTGACCGGCGCCGAACCGTTCTGGCGGTCGCTCGCCAAGGTCGTCCACGACGAGCGCGAGGACGCCGGCGGGGGACAGGGGATCATCCACTTCGACGTCCCCCTGGGGTGACCGACTCGTGGAAACCATTTCCACGTAGGCTTGCCCCGGCCACCCGTCCGTCGCCGTCCGCCCACGGCCCCCGACCCGATCGAACCGAGGACCATGCGTTCCCACCGCCGCCTTCGGCTGCTCGCGCCCTTCCTGCTCGTCCCGCTGATGACCAGCTGTTTCTCCTCCGGTGGCGGCTCGGACTCGGGTGCCGACGACGGGGACGGCGCCAGGCTGCGCGTCGCCCTCGCCTTCCCGCCCGCCGAGAACCTCTCGCCGTACGGCGCCGACGCCACCCTCCTCAGCCGGCTCGCCGTCACCGAGGGCCTCACCTCCCTCGACGCCAACGGCTCCGCCGCCCCCGCGCTCGCCGAGTCCTGGCAGCAGGAGGACGGCGGGAAGAGCTGGACGTTCACGCTGCGCGAGGCCGAGTTCCAGGACGGGACCGAGGTCACCCCGGCCGCCGTCGCCGAGTCGCTCACGCACGCCGCGCGGGCCGAACCCGCGCCCGCCGCCCTCTCCGGCACGGACCTCACCGCGAAGGCCGGCAGTGGCCGTACCGTCACCGTCACCACCGACGCACCCGACCCCGTACTGCCGCTGCGGCTCTCCAGCCCCTCCCTCGCCATCCTCTCCGCCAAGGCGTACGGCAAGGAGTACGAGAAGAGCGGCAAGGCCGATCCCGTCGGTACCGCCACCGGGCCGTTCGAGATCACCAAGGTGAACGGCACCTCCTCCGCCGCCCTCGACCGGTTCGACGACTACTGGGGCGGCCGCGCCCAGGCCGCCGGCATCGACGCCCGCTTCATCGCCGACGGCACCGCCCGCGCCAACGCCCTGCGCAGCGGCGAACTCGACATAGCCGAGGCCGTTCCCGTCGCCCAGGCCGCCACGCTGGACAAGGGAGAACGGCGGGACACCGCCACCACCCGCACCACCAGCCTCCTGCTCAACTCCTCCTCCGGCACCCTCAAGGACGCCGGACTGCGCGCCACCGCCCGCGCCGCCCTCGACACCTCCGTCTTCGCCAAGGACGTGTACGAGGGGTACGGGGACGAGGGGGTCGGCATCTACGGGCCCGCCGTCACCTGGGCCGAGGGCAAGCGCGGCAAGCCCGTCGGACGGGCCGCCGCCGAGAAGGCGGACGGCCGGACCGTCACCCTCGCCACCTACGACAACCGGCCCGAGCTGCCCGAGGTCGCCCAGGTGGTCAAGGAGCAGCTGGAGAAGGCCGGGTTCACGGTGAAGCTCACCGTCCGCGAGTACTCGCGGCTGGAGAGCGACGCGCTGGACGGGAAGTTCGACGCGTTCGTCCTCGCCCGCAACACCCTCCTCGACACCGGCGACCCGGTCTCCGTCCTCGCCAGCGACTACTCCTGCGGCGGCGACTTCAACATCGCCCAGCTCTGTGACAAGGACGTCGACGCCGCCGTCCGGAAGGCCGAGGGGATCAGCGACACCGACCGGCGGCGCGACGCCGCCATGGCCGCCGAGGCCCGCGTCCTCGGCAGCGACGCCGTCGTGCCGCTCGTGCACCAGCGGATCATCACCGGCGTCGCCGACGGCGTCCAGGGCGTCGTCCTCGACCCCTACGAGCGCACCCTCGTCTCCACGGGAACGCGGCGCTGATCCATGCGGCAGCAGCTCACAGCGGCCCTCTGGCGGCTCCTGCTCGCGGCCGCGCTCGTGTGCGGGATCGGGCTGCTGCCCTGGCTCACCCGCACCGACCCGGCACTGACCGTCCTCAAGGCCCGGTCCGCCGAACGCGACCCGTCGCCCGAGGTGCTGGAGACCATCCGTGAGCAGCTCGGGCTCGGCGACGGACCGGCGCACCTGCTCGGCACGTGGCTCGGCGGGCTCCTGCGCGGGGACGCCGGACAGTCGTGGATCTCCGGGTCCGACGTCCTGCCCGGCGTGCTCCAGGCACTGGGCGCCTCGCTGCTGCTGATGGCCGTGGCGCTGGTCGTCGCCGTCGTCACCGCCGGGGCCGTGTGCGCCCGTACGCTGCGGCTCGGTGCCAGGCGCGAGCTCGGCGGGCGGCGGCCCCGCGGGACGTTCTCCGCGATGACGGCCGCGCTGCCCGAGTTCCTCCTCGCCTCCGTCCTCGCCACCGTCGTCGGCGTGCAGCTCGGCTGGCTGCCCGCGCTCGGCTGGTACGGGCCGCAGTGGACGGTGCTGCCCGCGCTCGCCCTCGGCCTGCCCGCCGGGGCGCTCCTCGGCCGCCTCCTCGACGACCTGCTCCCCGGCGCCTTCGGCGAACCCTGGGCGCTGGCCGCCGCCGCCCGCGGCATGACCGGACGCCGCGTCGCCCGGCAGGCCGTACGCCGCTGCGTGCCCGCGCTGCTGCCCAACTTCGGCCTCTTCGTCGTCGGCCTGACCGGCGGTGCCGTCGCCGTCGAGCAGATCTTCGACATCCCCGGTCTCGGCCGCACCACCCTCCAGGCCGCCCTCGCCCAGGACCTCCCCGTCCTCCAGGCCGGCACCCTCGCCCTGGTCCTGCTGGCCGCCGTCGCGACCGGCGGCGCCCGCCTCGCCGCCCACCTGCTCACCGGCCCCGCCCTGCGCGACGGCGCGCTGTCCACCCTGCACCGGCCCACGCCGCCGGCCCGCGGGCTGCTGCCCCTCGGCCTCGGCGCCGTACTCCTCGCCGTCGTCGCCCTCGGCCTGCCCCGCGACCCCCTCGCCGTCGAGACGGGGGCACGGCTCCAGGCACCCTCCCTCGCCCACCCCTTCGGCACCGACGCCCTCGGCCGCGACCTCCTCGCCCGGGTCGGGCACGGCGCCCTCGACACCCTCGCCCTCGCGCTCTCCATCAGCGCCGCCGCCCTGGTCATCGGCGTCCTCCTCGGCCTCGTACCGAGGATCTGCGGACCGCTCGTCGACACCGTCAACGCCGTACCGCCGGTGCTGCTCGCGCTCCTCGTCACCGCCGTCGCCGGGAGCGGCGCCACCACCCCCGCGCTCGCCGTGACCGCCGTGGCCTGGGCGCCGCTCGCCGCGCACACCGCCTCGCTGCTGCGGCAGGAACGCGCCACCCTGCACGTCCTGGCCACCCGCTCCATGGGCGCGACCCGCTGGTACCTGCTCCGCCGCGAACTGCTGCCCGCCGTCCTGCCGCCCGTGCTCCGCCACGCCCTGCTGCGGCTGCCCGGCGTCGCCCTCGCCCTCGCCTCGCTCGGCTTCCTCGGCCTGGGCGCGCAGCCGCCGTCCCCCGAGTGGGGTCTGCTGCTCGCCGAGAACCAGCCCTACGCCGAACGCGCGCCCTGGGCCGTCCTCGCCCCCGCCGTCGTCCTCGCCCTGCTCGGCGCGCTCGCCGTGACCGCCGCGGGCGGCATCCGGCTGCGGCGGCGCCCCCGCCGCGTCACGCCCGAGACCGGTCCGGCCGCCGCCGACGCCGGGACCAGGGAACTGGCGGGGGTCCGGTGACCACGACCGCCACCGGTACGGCCGCCACCGCGAAGAGACCGGCCCGCACCCCGCTCTCCCCGCTCCTGCGGCTCCTCGTCCTCACCCAGCTCGCCTTCAACCTCGGCTTCTACGCCGTGCTGCCGTTCCTCGCCGAGCACCTCGGGGACGGCATCGGCATGGCGGGGTGGCTCGTCGGCCTCGTGCTGGGACTGCGGACCTTCAGCCAGCAGGGACTGTTCGTGGTCGGCGGAGCGCTCGCCGACCGCCACGGCATCCGGCCGGTCGTCCTCGCCGGGTGCGTGCTGCGGATCGCCGGGTTCCTCTGGCTCGGGTACGCCGACGCCACCTGGTCGGTCGTCGCCGCGGTCCTGCTCATCGGGTTCGCCGCCGCGCTGTTCTCACCGGCCGTCGAGTCCGAGGTCGCCCGGCAGGCGGTCCTCTGGGAGGAGGAGGGCGGCGGCGACCGCACCAGGGTCCTCGCGCTGTTCACCGTCGCCGGACAGGCCGGGGCGTTCGTCGGACCGCTGCTCGGCGCGCTGCTGCTCGGCGTCGACTTCCGCACCGCGTGCCTGGCCGGCGCCGGGATCTTCGTCCTCGTCCTCGCCGGACACGCGTGGCTGCTGCCGCAGCACCTGCCGGGGCGCGCCCGCGTCCACGCCAGGGGCGGCGCGCGACTGCTGCTGCGCAACCGCCGCTTCCTCGCGCTGGCCTGCGCGTACGGCGCCTACCTGCTCGCCTACAACCAGTTCTACCTGGCGCTGCCCGCCGAGGTGGAGCGGGCGGCCGGCTCCCAGGCGCCGCTGGCCTGGCTGTTCGCGCTCTCCTCGCTGCTGGTCGTCACGGCGCAACTGCCCGTCACCCGCTGGTCGGGACGGCGGCTCGCCCCGCGCCGCTCCATGACGGCGGGACTGGTACTGGTCGCCGCCGGGTTCGCGGCGGTGGCCCTCGCGCGGCCCGCCGGCTGGACGGGCGTGACCGGGCTGCTCCCCGCCGCCGGGTTCGTCGTGCTGCTCACCCTCGGCCAGATGCTGGTCGCGCCCGTCGCGCGGGCCTGGGTCCCCGACCTCGCGGAGGAGGGACGGCTCGGGCTGTACACGGGCGCGCTGTCCTCGGTGTCGGGGGCCGTCGTCCTCGTCGGCTCCTCCCTCACCGGCTCGCTGCTGGACAGCGGCCTCCCGGCGGCGGTGCCGTGGCTGGTGCTCGCCGCCGTACCGCTGCTGGCGGCGCTGCTGCTGCCCCGGCGTCACGAGGCGACCAGCTCCGGCACCGGCTGAGCGGCCACGGGGGCGGACGCGGCCTCGAAGGAGAGACGGCCGCGGCGCCGCAGCCACCGCACGTCCCGGCCGAACGACCAGGTCAGCGCGGCCAGCGCCAGCAGCACGAGGGCCGCGTTCACCGCGTGCGGCAGCAGGCCGCAGGCCGCCACCAGCAGCAGGACGCCCTGGAGTGCCGCGACCGTCTTGCGGGCCGTGCTGGGCGGCAGCGGAGCGGTCAGCCACGGCCGGACGCGGGCCGCGGCGACGAAGACGTAGCGCATCGCGCCGATCAGCAGCACCCACGGGCCCAGCGACAGGGACACGTACACGCTGAGCACCAGGATCAGGAACGCGTCCACCTCCATGTCGAAGCGCGCGCCCAGCGCCGACGACGTACCGGTGCGGCGGGCCACCCGGCCGTCGACACCGTCGAGGAGCAGCGCCACCGCGGTCAGGCCGACGAGGAGGGAGACGGGCGGCGCGTCACGGAACGAGTCCGCGACCAGGGCCGTGACGCCGCCGACCAGGACGGCCCGGCCGAGGGTGACCCGGTTGGCCGGGCCGAACGCGGCCGGCCGGGCACGGTGCACGGCCCGGGACAGCACCGCCCAGGTCGCGAGGGCGAAGACGAGTCCGGTCAGCCAGCCCGCCGGGCCGAGACCGGTCGCGGCGCCGAGCACCGCGAGCACCGCGACCTGCGCGCCCGCCCCCGCCGCGGTCTCCTGCTGGACGGGCCAGACCTCGTAAGTCCGGTCCAGGGCAGTGTTGTTCAGGGCCACCGAGCATCCTCCGGCCGTGTGACAGAGTCGATCAGTGCCGCCACCTCGCCGTGGCGGCCTGTGCTCCCTCGGTACGTGGGTGGCCGTCCGACCGTTCAGGAGGATGCCGATGAAGCACGCCGCTGCCGCTTTCCGGCTCGACGCCCCGGAAGCGGGCGTGATCCGTCCGGTGGACCTGCCCGAACCCGGCCCGGCCGACGTACTGGTGCGTACCTCTTACTCCGGGGTCAGCCGGGGCACGGAGACACTGGTGTTCCGCGGCCGGGTACCGCGCAGTCAGTACGCGGCCATGCGGGCGCCGTTCCAGGAGGGGGAGTTCCCCGGCCCGGTGAAGTACGGCTGCCTCAGCGTCGGGACGGTGGAGCGGGGGCCCGCCGCGCTCGTCGGCCGTACCGTCTTCTGCCTGTACCCGCACCAGACGCGTTACGTAGTGCCCGCCGCCGCCGTGACCGAGGTGCCGTCGTCCGTGCCGGCCGCGCGCGCCGTGCTCGCCGGGACCGTGGAGACGGCCGTCAACGCGCTGTGGGACGCCGCCCCGCTGATCCCCCGAGGACGCGGCCGGCGACCGTGACCTGGTGGTCCACGCCAGCGCCACCGAGCAGGGCCTCGCCCGCTCGCTGGAACTGCTCCGCACCGCGGGCACCGTCATCGAACTCAGCTGGTACGGCGACCGGAGCGTCACCCTGCCGCTCGGCGAGGCGTTCCACTCCCGCCGCCTCACCGTGCGCGGCAGCCAGGTCGGCACCGTCTCCCCGGCCCGCGCCACAAGCCGCTCCTACGGCGACCGGCTCGCCCTCGCCCTCGACCTGCTGGCCGACCCCGCGCTGGACGCGCTCGTCACCGGCGAATGCGCCTTCGAGGAACTGCCGGACGTCATGCCGCGTCTCGCCTCCGGAGAGATTCCCGCGCTGTGCCACCGGGTCCGCTACGACCCGTCCGCCCCGTGAGGCGCCCCTGACCTGTCGGAAAAGGGGAAAAGGAGTCAGGTGGCGCTGAACACGGGAAGGCTGCGAGCCGTAATACACGGCATCCCGCGCGGCGAACGGCGGGGGATCAGACGTGCCACACCTGGAGGGTCGTCCGTTGTTCAGCATCACCGTCCGCGATCACATCATGATCGCCCACAGCTTCCGCGGCGAGGTCTTCGGGCCCGCGCAGCGCCTGCACGGAGCGACGTTCCTGGTGGACGCCACGTTCCGGCGCGAGCAGCTGGACGACGACGGCATCGTCGTCGACATCGGCCTGGCGACGCGCGAACTCGGCGCCGTGGTGGGTGAGTTGAACTACCGCAACCTCGACAACGAACCCGACTTCGCCGGTGTCAACACCTCGACGGAGTTCCTCGCGAAGGTCGTCGCCGACCGGCTCGCCGAGCGCGTCCACCAGGGCGCCCTCGGCCAGGGCGCCCGGGACCTGGCCGGGCTCAGCGTCACCCTGCACGAGTCGCACGTCGCCTGGGCGAGTTACGAGCGTGCGCTGTGAGCGCGGCCCGCGCGCCGATCGGGGCCGGCCCGTCCGTCGGCCTCGCCGACCGGCCCCGGCTCGACCGGGTGCCCGCCCAGGCGTCCGCCCCGAGGAACGGCGACCACGTCCCCATGTCCCTGCGCTCCGTGCACTTCGTCATGCCGGGCGGCGTCGACGACCCGGCCGCGCCCAGCGGCGGCAACGCCTACGACCGGCGGGTCACCCTGGACCTGCCCGGCTTCGGCTGGCGGGTCCGCCGGATCGCCGTCGACGGCGGCTGGCCCCGGCCGGACCGGGCCGCCCGCGAGGAACTCGCCCGCGCGCTCGGCCGGCTGCCGGACGGCGCGGTCGTCCTCCTGGACGGGCTGGTCGCGTGCGGTGTGCCCGAGATCGTCGTCCCGGAAGCCGGACGGCTGAACATGGCCGTCCTCGTCCACCTCCCGCTCGGCGACGAGGCGGGGCTCGAACCGTCCGTCGCCGCCGACCTCGACGCGCGGGAGCGCGCGGTGCTGCGGGCCGTCTCCGCGACCGTCGCCACCAGCGACTGGGCGGTCCGCCGCCTCGTCGCCCACCACGGCCTCGCCCCCGACCGCGTCCACCTCGCCGCGCCCGGCGCCGACACCGCGCCCCTCGCGCCCGGCACCGACGGCGTCTCCCGGCTGCTGTGCGTCGCCGCCGTCACCCCGCGCAAGGGCCAGCACCGCCTCGTCGAGGCCCTCGCCACGGTGACCGACCTGCCGTGGAGCTGCACGTGCGTCGGCGGACTCGGCCAGGACCCGTCCTACGTCCGCGACCTGCGGGCCCGGATCGACGCGTACGGCCTCGGCGACCGGCTCTCGCTCGCCGGGCCGAAGACCGGCGCGGAGCTCGACGCCGCCTACGCCGCCGCCGACCTGATGGTGCTCACCTCCTACGCGGAGACCTACGGCATGGCCGTCACGGAGGCCCTCGCGCGCGGCATCCCGGTGCTGGCCACGGACGTCGGCGGCCTCCCCGAGGCGGTCGGCCGCGCCCCCGACGGCGGGATGCCCGGCATCCTCGTCCCCCCGGAGGACCCCGCGGCCCTCGCCGCCGAACTCCGCGGCTGGTTCGGCGAACCGGACATCCGCCGCCGCCTGAAATCGGCCGCCCGCGCCCGCAGGGCGTCCCTCACCGGCTGGCCGACGACGGCCCAGAACCTGGCAGCGGTACTCCACCGCCTGCCACCCACGCAGGGGAGGCCCGCATGGAACGCCCCGTGAACACGCGGCACGCCACCGATGCCGACGAGGTGACGCGGTACGCGCCCGAGTGGCTGCGGCTCCGGGAAGGGCCCGACGCCGCCGCTCGGGCGGGGGAGCTGGTACAGGTGCTGCGGCGCCGTTTGCCGCGCGCGCCGCTGACCGTGCACGACGTCGGCTGCGGGACCGGGTCCATGGGACGCTGGCTCGCGCCGCTGCTCGACGGGGCCCAGCACTGGGTGCTGCACGACCGTGACCCGTACCTGCTGCACTTCGCGGCCGTCGAGGCGCCCCGGACCGCCGCCGACGATGGACCGGTGACCGTGGAGACGCGGCGCGGCGACATCGGACGGCTCACCCCCGACGCCCTGCGCGGCGCCGCGCTGGTGACGGCGTCCGCGCTGCTGGACGTCCTCACCACCGACGAGGTCACCGCCCTCGCCGCCGCCTGCGCCGGGGCCGGCTGCGCGGCGCTGCTGACCCTCTCCGTCGCCGGACACGTCGAACTGGCCCCCGCCCACCCCCTGGACGGCGTGATCGGCGCCGCGTTCGACGCCCACCAGCGGCGGTCCGGACTGCTCGGCCCCGACGCGGTGGCGGTGACGGCGGACGTCTTCGCCGCGCACGGCGCCACGGTCGAGGTCCGGCCGAGCCCCTGGCGGCTCGGCCCCGACGACACGGCGCTCACCGAGCAGTGGCTGCGCGGCTGGGTCGGCGCCGCCGTCGAACAGCGGCCCGCGCTGCGCGAACTCGCCGAGCCCTTCCTGGCCGAGCGCCTCGCCGCCTGCGCCGCGGGCGACCTCCGGGTGACCGTCCACCACCACGACCTGCTCGCCCTGTGCGGCCCCACGGACGGTGACACGTGAACGCGCCAGCGAACGCGCCGTCCGCCACCGCGCCTGCGCCCGTGCCGTCTGTCGCCGCGCCTGTGGACGTGCCGTCCGTCGCCGCGCCCGCGAATGTGCTGTCTGTCGCCGCGCCTGCGGATGTGTCGTCCGTCGCCGCGTCGGCGAGCGTGTCGTCCGTTGCCGCGCCCGCGAATGCGCCGTCCGTCGCCGCGCCTGCGCCCGTGTCGTCCCTCCCCGCGTCCGCGTACGCGCCGTCCGCCACCGCGTCGGCGAGCGTGTCGTCTGTCGCCGCGCCCGTGAACGCGCCGTCTGTCACCGCGTCCGCGGACGTGCCGTCTGTCACCGCGTCCGCGGTACCGCGGGCCCTGCGGCGGCACCTCGGGTCCCTCGCCGGGGCCGTCCTGCTCGGCGTACTGGTGTGGCGGCTCGGTGGCGGTCCGTTCCTGGACGGGCTGCGCCGGATCGACGTAGCGGCGCTGCTGGCCGCGCTCGGCATCGGAGCCGTCACCACCGTGTGCAGCGCCTGGCGCTGGGCGCTGGTCGCCCGGGGCCTGCGCCTCACGCTGCCGCTGGGACCGGCCGTGGCCGACTACTACCGCGCACTGTTCCTGAACGCGGCCCTGCCCGGCGGCGTCCTCGGCGACGTACACCGCGCGGTGCGCCACGGACGCGGCGCCGGCGACCTCGCCCGCTGCGTCAAGGCGGTCGTCCTCGAACGCGCCGCCGGACAGGCCGCGCTGGCCGTCGTGGGCGCGGTGGTGCTGGTGACGGTGGACTCACCGGTGCGCTCCGAGGCCCGGCACGCCGTCCCGCTCGTCGCCCTCGGGGCCGTGGGCGCCTGCGCGGTCCTCGCCGCCCTGCGGATGAACCGCGGCCGGACCGCCGCCACCCCCCGCGCCCGCTCCGGCGACACCCGCGCGGCCCTGCTGTCGCGCCGCGCGTGGCCCGGCATCGCGGTGTCGTCGGCGGTCGTCCTCGCCGGACACCTGGCGCTGTTCGTCCTCGCCGCGCGTGTCGCCGGCAGCGGCGCCTCCGCCACCGTGCTGGCCCCGCTGGCCGTCCTGGCGCTGCTCGCGATGAGCCTGCCGCTGAACGTCGGCGGCTGGGGGCCCCGTGAGGGTGTCACCGCCTGGTCGTTCGCCGCGGCCGGACTCGGCGCGGACAGCGGACTGGCCGTCGCCGTCGTGTACGGCGTGCTGGGCTTCGCGGCGAGCCTGCCGGGCGCGGCCGTGCTCGCCGCCCGGGTCGTCCGGGGCCGCGTCCGCCTCCGCTCACGGCCGGCGGCCGACCCCCGGCACGACCCTGCCGGTCACTGTCCCCGGCCGCCGCCCGCGTCCCCGGCATCCGCCGTCAGCAGCGAGAAGTACGCGCCGAAGGAGTCGGTGAGGCTCGCCAGCAGCGCCTTGCCCTTCTCCGCCGAACCCAGCGAGGGCCGGCCGATGACACCGGAATCCGTGTAGGCCGCCATACCGAGGGAGAGCAGATGACGCCGGTCGTCGGCGACGTGGTCGGCGGTCCCGTGACCGGGCCGCACGACCTCCGGATGGGCGTGCAGCAGCACGGAGGTCTCGATCTCCCCGGCGTGCATGTCGGTGAGCAGCGAGGTGGCCACGCCCGCCCGCACCCGCGCCGCCTCCCAGTCCTCCGGGGCGGGGAACAGCGCCATCCGCTCACCGCGCGCCGTGGCCTCCTGGACGACGTTGCCCAGGACGTAGTTGCCGCCGTGCCCGTTGACCACGGCCAGCGCGGCCACGCCCGAGCGCCGCAGCGACTCGGCTATGTCCCGGACCACCGCGTGCAGGGTCGTCGCGGAGATGCTGACGGTCCCGGGCCACGCCGCGTGCTCGTGCGAGCAGGAGACCGTCACCGGCGGCAGCAGGTGCACCGGGTACGCGGCGGCCAGTTCACCTGCGACGGCGCAGGCGACGAGCGTGTCGGTCGCCAGCGGCAGGTACCGCCCGTGCTGCTCGAAGCTGCCCACGGGCAGCACCGCCACCTGCCGCGGCACCCGGTCCCCGCGGGCCCTGACGTCTTCCGTGGTGTCCGCCGGGACCGTACCGTGCACCGCACCCGGTGCCCCCGCCCGCGTCTGTGAACCAGCCATGTCCGTACGGCCCTTCGCACTCGTCGAACCAACTCTGAACAGAACTGCTGAGGATGTCGGGGAATGATGACAGAACACGGTGGAGTACTCGCCCGGAACACCGCACGGCGCACGGACGCCGAACGCGTGGTGCAGGTCCCGCTGCCCACGGTGTACGGCGCGTTCCGCGCGGTCGGCTATCTCGACCACGAACGCGGCGACGAACAGGTGGCGCTGGTCCACGGCGACATAGGCACCGAGGGCGTGCTGACCCGGCTGCACTCGGAGTGCCTGACGGGCGACGCGTTCGGCTCCCTGCACTGCGAGTGCGGCGACCAGCTCGACTCCGCGCTGCGCGCCGTGGCCGCCGAGGGCGCCGGGGTCGTCGTCTACCTGCGGGGACACGAGGGCCGCGGCATCGGCCTGCTGGCCAAGCTCCGCGCGATGGCCCTCCAGGCGGAGGGCCTGGACACCGTGGAGGCCAACGTCGCGCTGGGGCTGCCGGTGGACGCCCGGGACTACGGCGTGGCCGCCCGCATCCTCGGTGACCTGGGTGTCCGCTCGGTCCGCCTGATGTCCAACAACCCCCGCAAACGCGAGGCGCTGGAACAGCACGGCGTCCGGGTCGCCGAGCAGGTGCCGCTGCTGATAGCGCCGTGCGAGAGCAACATCACCTATCTGCGGACCAAGCGGGAGCGGCTCGACCACGACCTGCCGCACCTGGACGCGGCGGCCGCGGTGCCGGTCAGTCCGTGACCGCCTCGTGCACGAACCGCTTGAGGTCCTTGAAGACCGTCTGCGGGGTCCTCGGCCGTACCTGCGTCATGAACTGCACGGACACGTCGCTGCCCGGGTCGATCCAGAACGTCGTCGTCGCCGCCCCGCTCCAGCCGTACGTACCGGGCCCGCACGGCACGTCGGTGCGGGCCGGGTCGGTCACCACGGAGACCCCGAGGCCGAAGCCGACACCGTCGTTGCCGGGGACGTCGTGCGCCGGTGTGGAGAAGGACCGCAGGTCGGCGCCGGCGGGCAGGTGGTCACGGGTCATCAGGTCCACGGTGGCGGGGTCGAGCAGCCGGGCCCCGTCCACCTCGCCGCGGCGCCGCAGCAGCTCCATGAACCGGTGCTGGTCGTGGGCGGAGGCCACCATGCCGCCGCTGCCGGACAGGAACCGCGGCCGGCCCCGCAGCGGCAGCCCGGGGACCGGCTCGATGCCGCCCTCGTCGGTCTCGCCGTACAGCTCGGCCAGCCGGTCCGCCTGGGCGTCGGAGACCTCGAAACCGGCGTCCGCCATGCCGAGCGGGCCGAAGATCCGCTCGGCGCAGTACTCGTCCAGCGCCCGGCCGCTCACCACCTCGATCACCCGGCCGAGCACATTGCTGGCGACCGAGTAGTTCCACCGGGTGCCGGGGTCGAACTGGAGCGGCAGGCTCGCGTACAGGTCGACCGTCGTGGCGAGGTCGTCGCCCGGCCGTACCGCCGACTCCAGGCCGGCCGCGCGGTACAGGGCGTCCACCGGGTGGTCGTCGTAGAACGCGAAGGTCAGACCGGCGGTGTGGGTCATCAGATGCCGCAGGCGGACCGGTCCGGCGGCCGGGCGGGTGGTGACGTCCGGTGCCTCGCCGCCCGCGTACACCCGCGGCTCGGCGAACGCCGGGAGGTACCGCTCCACCGGGTCGTCCAGCGACAGCCGGCCCTCCTCCACCAGCATCAGCGCGGCGACCGACGTGACCGGCTTGGTCATGGAGTAGATCCGGAAGAGGGTGTCGGCCGCCATCGGCAGCCCCGCCGCGACGTCCCGCCGGCCGTACGCGGTGAGGTGCGCGACGCGCCCGCCGCGGGCGACGGCGACCAGGAAACCCGGGAGCCGCCCCTCGTCCACCCGCTCGGCGAGATGCCGGTCCAGCCGGTCCAGCACCTTCGCGTCCAGCCCGGCCCCGTCCGGGTCGATCTCCTGTCGCAGCACCGCCATCGCCTACCTCCGTGGCTCGTCGAGCCTGGACGGCCTACCCCGTACGGCCGCCGCCAGACCTCCCGCTCACCGGGAACACCCGGCTCCAGGTTGGCCGTTGAGCGGTGCATGAGCGACGACGCCACGCAGGACGCGCTGACCGAGCTGTTCGCCGAGGGCCACGCGGGGGTGCTGGTCACGTTGAAACGGGACGGGCGGCCCCAGCTCTCCAACGTCACCCACGCCTACTACCCCGACGAGCGTGTCCTCAGGGTCTCGCTCACCGACGACCGCGCCAAGACCCGCAACCTCCGCCGCGACCCCCGCGCCTCCTACCACGTGACCACCGACGACCGGTGGGCCTACGCGGTCGCCGAGGGCACCGCCGACCTCACCCCCGTCGCCGCCGACCCGCACGACGCGACCGTCGAGGAACTGGTGCGCCTCTACCGCGACGTCCAGGGCGAGCACCCCGACTGGGACGACTACCGCGCCGCGATGGTCCGCGACCGCCGGCTGGTGCTGCGGCTCAGGGTGGACCGCGCGTACGGCATTCCCCGCCGCTGACCGAACGGCCCCCGGAAGTGCTCCGGGGGCCGCACCCGGCCGGTTCAGGCCGAGACCGTCTCCCGCCGGGACGCCTGCCCGCGGGGGTGTTCGCCGAGCCGGGCGGTGGGAACGCGGTGGGTCTCCCGGGCCGTCACCGCCGCGACCACCGGCGGCACGCACAGCGCCGCCGTGAACAGCGCCACCGCCGCCCAGTCGTCACCGTCGGGACCGGCGATCCGCGCCGCGAACGTCACCGCGAACCCGGCCACCGCGAACCCGATCTGGGTGCCGATCGCCACGCCCGACAGCCGGACCCGGGTCGCGAACATCTCGCCGTAGAAGGCGGGCCACACCCCGTTCGCGGCGCTGTAGACGACGCCGAAGCAGACGATGCCGAGGAACAGCGTCAGCGGGTAGGAGCCGGTCGAGACCGCCCACAGGTACAGGAACATCGTCACCGCGCTGCCCACCGCGCCGATCAGGTACACGGGACGGCGGCCGATGCGGTCGGAGAGCATCGCCCACAGCGGGATCGCGGCCAGCGCGACGACGTTGGCGAGCGCGCCCACCCACAGCATCGAGGTACGCGACATCCCCACCGAGTCGCTCGTGGCGTACGCCAGCGCCCAGACCGTGAAGATGGTGCTCACCGAGGCGATCAGCGCGCCGCCGATCACCCGCAGCACGTCCCACCGGTGCTCGCGCAGCAGCACCGCCAGCGGCAGCTTGACGACGCCCTCGGAGGCGGCCTGCCGGGCGAAGGCCGGGGTCTCGTCCAGGTTGCGGCGGATGAACCAGCCGACGGCCGCGACCGCGACGCTCAGCCAGAACGGCACCCGCCAGCCCCAGGACATCAGCTGGTCCTCGGGCATCGCCGCGACCGGGATGAAGACCAGGGTGGCGATCAGCTGCCCGCCCTGCGTGCCGCTGAGGGTGAAGCTGGTGAAGAAGCCGCGCCGCCGTTCGGGCGCGTGCTCCAGCGTCATGGAGTTGGCGCTGGCCTGCTCGCCGGCGGCGGAGATGCCCTGGAGGACGCGGCAGAGCACCAGCAGCACCGGGGCGAGGGTGCCGACCTGGTCCCGGGTGGGGAGACAGCCGATGAGGAACGTCGACACGCCCATCAGGAACAGCGTGAAGAGCATGATCTTCTTGCGGCCGACGCGGTCGCCGTAGTGCCCGAGGAACAGGGCGCCGACCGGCCGGGCGGCGTAGGCGACGCCGAACGTCGCCAGCGACAGCAGGGTGGCCGTCGCCGGGTCCGACTCGTCGAAGAAGATGTCCGGGAAGATCAGCGCCGCGGCGCTGCCGTAGATGAAGAAGTCGTAGTACTCCAGTGCGCTGCCGATCCAGGCGGCGGTCGCGGCCTTCTTCGGCTGGCCCGGCGGGGCCTCGGGAACGGGGGCGGGGACGGACACGGCGGCTCCTTCGGCTTCGTCGCCTAATTAACCCACTGGGTAGTTAGTAGGGGATGGCTTGGGATGTTGCGCCCACGTGTCCCGGGTGTCAAGAGGTGGAGTCGGACGGACTCCGGCCCGCGCTCAGTCCGCCGCGCGCTCCGCGGTGAGGTACGCGATCACCATGTCGCCGAGCATCGCGCGGTGGCGCTCGCGCTGCTCCGGGGCGATGAGGTCCCGCCCGAACAGGGCGCCGAAGGTGGCCCGGTTGGCGACCCGGAAGAAGCAGAAGGAGCTGATCATCGCGTGCAGGTCGACGGCGTCCACGTCGGCCGTGAACAGCCCCGACTCCTGGCCCGTGGCGAGGATGCGGCGGATCACGTCCAGGGCCGGCGAGCCGATCTCCCGCAGCTTCTCGGAGGCGGCGATGTGCTCGGCGCCGTGGATGTTCTCGATGCTGACCAGGCGGATGAAGTCCGGGTGCCGCTCGTGGTGGTCGAAGGTGACCTCCGCCAGGCGCCGGATCGCCGCGACCGGGTCCAGGTGCTCGACGTCCAGCTCCTGCTCGGCCTCGCGGATCACGCCGTACGCCCGCTCCAGGACGGCCGTGAACAACTGCTCCTTGCCGCCGAAGTAGTAGTAGATCATCCGCTTGGTGGTGCGGGTGCGGGCCGCGATCTCGTCGACGCGGGCCCCGTCGTAGCCGGCGCGGGCGAACTCGCGGGTGGCGACGTCGAGGATCTCGGCCCGGGTGCGGGCGGCGTCGCGGATGCGCCCGTTGGATCGTGCCGGTTCGTCGACGTCGGTCATCGGTTTCCTTCGGCGCGGGCTGAGGCGGGAGTCGGTCCGGTGATTGTAGAAGGTCGGGTCTTCCCCGTGCCGGGCCCCTGCTGCTATGACTAACGTACTGGTTCGTACATTAGCTGGAGGTCCACGTGGCCAAGGACGCGTATCTCGTCGGACTGATCGGTTCCGGCATCGGCCCGTCGCTCAGCCCGGCGCTGCACGAGCGGGAGGCCGACCGGCAGGGTCTGCGGTACCTGTACCGGCTGCTCGACCTCGACGTCCTCGGCGCGGCGCCCGAGGCGGTGGGCGACCTGCTGCGCGCCGCCCGCGACCTCGGCTTCGACGGACTGAACATCACCCACCCGTGCAAACAGCTCGTCATCGGCCACCTCGACGGGCTCGCCCCGCAGGCGGAGGCGCTCGGCGCGGTCAACACCGTCGTCTTCGAGGACGGCCGGGCCGTCGGCCACAACACCGACGTCACCGGCTTCGCCGCCTCCTTCGCGCGGGGCCTGCCCGACGCGCCGCTGGAGCGGATCGTGCAGCTCGGCGCGGGCGGGGCGGGCGCCGCCGTCGCCCACGCCGCCCTCACCCTCGGCGCCGGGCGGATCACCGTCGTCGACGCGCTGCCCGAGCGGGCCGCCGCCCTCGCCGACTCCCTCAACCGCCACTTCGGACCCGGCCGCGCCGGCTCGGCCGCCGCCGACCGGCTGCCCCGCCTGCTGGAGGACGCCGACGGCGTCCTGCACGCGACCCCCACCGGCATGGCCGCCCACCCCGGGCTGCCGCTGCCCGCCGCGCTGCTGCACTCCGGACTGTGGGTCGCCGAGGTCGTCTACCGCCCGCTGGAGACCGAGCTGCTGCGCGCCGCCCGCGCCGCCGGCTGCGCCGTCCTCGACGGCGGCGGCATGGCCGTTTTCCAGGCCGTGGACGCGTTCCGCCTGTTCACCGGGCGGGAACCCGACAGTGCGGCCATGCTCGCCGACTTCCGCGACCTGGCCGGCGCCGTCTCCGCACCCCGCTAGCGCACGACAGGAACACTCGCCGGCGCACGACAGGAAGAGGTACCCAGGTGCGTACGTCCATCGCCACCGTCTCCCTCAGCGGCTCCCTCACCGAGAAGCTCACCGCCGCCGCGCGGGCCGGCTTCGACGGCGTGGAGATCTTCGAGAACGACCTGCTGGCGAGCCCTCTGGCTCCCGAGGAGATCCGGGCCCGCTGCGCCGACCTCGGTCTCACCATCGACCTCTACCAGCCGATGCGCGACATGGAGGCGCTCCCCGAGGAGCGGTTCGCCCGGTCCCTGAGGCGCGCCCGGCACAAGTTCGAACTGATGCGCAGGCTCGGCGCCAACACCGTCCTGGTCTGCTCCAGCGTCTCCCCGGACGCCGTCGACGACGACGCGCTCGCCGCCGCCCAGCTCCACGAAGTGGCCTCCCTCGCCGACGACTTCGGTATCCGCGTCGCCTACGAGGCGCTCGCCTGGGGCCGCCACATCAGCAGCTACGACCATGCCTGGCGCGTCGTCGAGACGGCCGGCCACCCCGCGCTCGGCATCTGCCTCGACAGCTTCCACATCCTCTCCCGGGACAGCGATCCCAAGGGCATCGAGGACATCCCGGGCGAGAAGATCTTCTTCCTCCAGCTCGCGGACGCGCCCCGCCTCGCCATGGACGTCCTGCAGTGGAGCCGCCACCACCGCTGCTTCCCCGGCCAGGGCGGCTTCGACGTCGCCGGACTGGTCCGCCACGTCCTGCGCACCGGCTACGCGGGACCGCTCTCCCTGGAGGTCTTCAACGACGTCTTCCGGCAGGCCGAGGCCGGTCCCACGGCCGTCGACGCCCAGCGTTCGCTCCGGCTGCTCCAGGAGGAGGTCGGCACGGCCGCGCCGCCCGCGCCCGTCGTCCCCACCGGCATCGCCTTCGCCGAACTCGTCACCCCGGACGCGCAGCCGGTCACCGCGCTCCTCGGCGCCCTCGGCTTCACCCGCGTCGCCCGGCACCGCGGCAAACCCGTCGACCTGTACGAGCGGGGCGAGGCCCGTGTCCTGGTCAACACCGGCCCGGCCGAACGCCGCGACGGCACCCGGCTCGCCGCCGTCGGCCTGACCTCCCCCGACCCCGCCGGGGCGGCCCGCCGCGCCGAGGCGCTGCTCGCCCCCGTACTGCCGCGTCGCCGCGGCCCCGGGGACGCGCCGCTCGACGCGGTCGCCGCGCCCGACGGCACCGAACTCTTCTTCTGCGCCTCACCCGGCGGTGAAGGCCCCGACTGGCGGGCCGACTTCACCGCCGACACCCCCGCGCCGACCGGACCGGAGAGCTGCCGCATCGACCACCTCGCCCTCACCCAGCCCTGGCACCACTTCGACGAGGCCGCCCTCTTCCACCGCAGCGTCCTCGGCCTCGGCCCGCAGCCGAGCGTGGACGTCGCCGACCCCTACGGCCTCCAGCGCAGCCGTGCCGTCGCGAGCGCCGACGGCCGGGTCCGCATCGTGCTCAGCGTGGGCGCGGCCCCCGCCGACGACACCGTCCACGCCCAGCACATCGCCCTCGCCACCGACGACGTGGTCGCCGCAGCCCGCGGCTACCGCGCCGCCGGCGGGCGGCTCCTGCCCATCCCGGCCAACTACTACGACGACCTCGCCGCCCGGTACGAGTTCGCCGACGGCGAGCTGGAGACCTACCGCGACCTGGGCATCCTCTACGACCGGGACGCGCACGGCACCTTCCGGCACTGCTACACGCCCACGGTCGGCCGGGTCTTCTTCGAACTGGTCCAGCGCGACGGCGGCTACCGGGGCTACGGCGCCCCCAACGCCTTCGTCCGCCTGGCCGCCCAGCACACGGCCCGCCCCTGAGAGGGAGCGCCCCGAAAGGGGCGCGGGGAACTGCGCGACCAGCCCTCACCGAGCCCGCACCCGAACACCGGACCCCCGTCACTGACGGCTGACGGACCGCGTCACACCCGCGATGACCGTCGACGCCAGAATCCACCCCATGACGATCAGCACATAGGACAGCGACTGGTACCAGCCCTCCGGTGCGAACGCCGTCTCCTGCCCGAACGACACGATCGGCAGCAGCAGGTCCAGCGTGTAGAAGACCGGACTGAACTCCGGCGCCTCGTCCGGCTTCAGCGCCGGCGGATGGTCGAGACCGTACGCGAGGGAGCCGGCCGCGAGCAGCGACAGCAGCCACGCGCCGGCCCGCAGCGGACGGAAGCCGTAGCCCACGGCGACGTCCTGGAGCAGACCCCAGAGCCGTCCGTACCAGGGCAGGGTGCGCCGGTGCCGGCGCAGCTTGGCCAGCTGTACGCGCCGGGCCCCGTCGTCGTCGCCGACGCGGCGGTACGCGGCCGTCAACTGCTCGTAGGAGTACGGCACATAGCCGTCGCCGTCGCGTTCCAGCATCGGCAGGCGGAGTTCGGCGGGGTGGTGCGGGACGAGCGCCGTGTAGGTGAGGTCGTTGAGGTACACCGCGTCCGGCACCATCGAGGGATCGAGGCTGAGGCTGTCTATCCGGGCGCGGCGCAGCCGCAGCGCGCCCTCGATCCGGCCGCCGCCGAACAGCCACAGCTCCCCGACGGCACAGCTCGTGGCGCGCAGCGCGGTGTCCCCGGGCCGGGACAGCCGGACGTGCGCCAGTTCGAGGGTGCCGGGGACGCGCGCGCCCCGGAAGTCGACGGTGCCCCGGGCCTGGAGGCAGGTGGCGGTCACACTCGATCCGACGGTGAGGTTCTGCGCGTCGAGGACGGTGGTGTCGGGCGCCTCCAGTACGGCGTCCTTGAGGTTGACCGTGCCGGTGACGGACGCGCCGGAGAGCCGTACGGAACCGTGGGTGCGCAGCCCCGGCGCCCACAGGTCGGCGCCGAGGACGGCCTGGTTGAGCTGGAGCACCGGCCCTTCGGTGTCCGGCGCCTCGATGCGGACGCTCTCCAGGTAGAGGCTCCCGGCGATCTCCGCGCCGGACAGCCGCACCGTGCCGTGGAACCGGGCCCGCGTCATCCGCAGCACCCCGTCCACCCGCACGGCGTGCGAGATCAGGCCGGGCAGCACGGACTCGCTGAGGTTCAGCTCGCGCAGCCGGGCGCCGTAGAACCGGGGCGCCGCCTCGAAGTGACAGTGCCGCAGCCGCACCGGGTGGTCGACGCAGGCGTACTCCAGGTCGAGGTTGCCGGTGACGCGGGCCCCCGCGAGGCTCAGCGAGGGCACCTCGCCGTCCTCCCGGGCGCCGCCGAGCAGCAGTGCGCGCAGCACGTCGGCCCGTACGGTCCGCTCCGGCCCCCAGCCGGCCCCGTCGCCGGGGTCGTCGTCGGGCGCGGTACGGAAGTCCACGTAGGTGCCCCGTGCGAACGCCCGCCACACCTCGGTCTCGGCCGGTGTCAGATCGTCGATCTCCATCAGCCGGGACTCTCGCGCGCCGGCCGGGCCCTGTCAATGAGGGCCCGGCGGCGACGAGTTCACCGCCCGGCGGTCACGGCCGGGTGTTCCACTCCGCGATCACCGGGCGGTCGTGTTCCGTCGACAGCCGGCTCAGCGTGCCGGTGGCGAGCTGGAACAGGCGCCCTTCGGCGGGCGGCAGGCCCAGCCTGCGGGCGGTGACCACCCGCAGGAAGTGGCCGTGCGCCACGAGCGCCACGTCGCCCTCGGCGAGCGCGGGCGCGACGCGGGCGAGCACCCGGTCGGCGCGGGCGCCGACCTCCTCGGGCGACTCGCCGGGGCTCTCCGCGCCGGGCGGCGCCCCGTGGGTCCACAGGTCCCAGTCGGGCCGGGAGCGGTGGATGTCCACGGTGGTGACGCCCTCGTAGCCGCCGTAGTCCCACTCGTGGAGGTCCTGGTCGGTCACGGTGCCGACCAGCCCGGCCAGTTCGGCGGTGCGCACCGCGCGGCCGAGCGGGCTGGTGAGGACGAGGGCGAGGGGACGGCCGGACAGCAGCGGGGCCAGCTCCTTGGCCTGCTCCTCACCGTGGGAGGTGAGGGGCAGGTCGGTGTGGCTGGTGTGCTGTCCGGTCAGGCTCCACTCCGTCTCGCCGTGGCGGACGAGCAGCAGATCTCCCACCGCGTGCTACTTCGTGGACTCGACGGCGTGGCCGCCGAACTGGTTGCGCAGCGCCGCGATCATCTTCATCTGCGGGGAGTCGTCCTGGCGGGAGGAGAACCGGGCGAAGAGGGAGGCGGTGATGGCGGGCAGCGGCACGGCGTGGTCGATGGCCGCCTCGACGGTCCACCGGCCCTCGCCGGAGTCGGCGGCCCGGCCGCGCAACTTCTCCAGGTGCGGGTCCTCGTCGAGGGCGTTGACCGCGAGGTCGAGCAGCCAGGACCGGATGACGGTGCCCTCCTGCCAGGACCGGAACACCTCCTGGACGTTGTCGACGGAGTCGACCTTCTCCAGCAGCTCCCAGCCCTCGGCGTACGCCTGCATCATGGCGTACTCGATGCCGTTGTGGACCATCTTGGCGAAGTGCCCGGCGCCGACCTTGCCGGCGTGGACGTAGCCGTAGGGGCCCTCCGGCTTGAGCGCGTCGAAGATCGGCTTCAGCCGGTCGACGTGTTCCTTCTCGCCGCCGACCATCAGCGCGTAGCCGTTCTTCAGGCCCCACACGCCGCCGGAGACACCGGCGTCGACGAAGCCGATGCCGCGCTTGCCCAGCTCCTCGGCGTGCTTCTCGTCGTCGGTCCAGCGGGAGTTGCCGCCGTCGATGACGATGTCCCGGGGCTTGAGGATGGAGCCGAGCTGGTCGACGACGTTCTGTGTGGCGGCACCGGCCGGGACCATGACCCAGACCGCGCGCGGGCCCTCCAGGCGGTCCACGAGGTCGACGAGGCTGTCCACGTCGGAGATCTCGGGGTTGGTGTCGTACCCGACGACGTCGTGGCCGGCGTTGCGCAGGCGGTCGCGCATGTTGCCGCCCATCTTGCCGAGACCGATGAGACCGATCTGCATGTCAGTGCACTTCCTTCAGTTCGCGGTAGGCGGCCACCAGCGCGGCCGTGGACGGGTCGAGGCCGGGGACGTCGGCGCCCTCGGTCAGGGCGGGTTCGACGCGCTTGGCGAGGACCTTGCCGAGTTCGACGCCCCACTGGTCGAAGGAGTCGATGTTCCACACGGCGCCCTGCACGAACACCTTGTGCTCGTAGAGCGCGATGAGCTGCCCCAGCACCGACGGGGTCAGCTCCTTCGCCAGGATGGTGGTCGTCGGGTGGTTGCCCTTGAACGTCCTGTGCGGCACCAGCTCCTCCGCGACGCCCTCGGCGCGGACCTCGTCGGGGGTCTTGCCGAAGGCGAGGGCCTGGGTCTGGGCGAAGAAGTTGGCCATCAGCAGGTCGTGCTGGGCGGCGAGCCGCTCGTCCAGCTCGCCGACCGGGCGGGCGAAG
>NZ_JAVRHI010000331.1:0-9741 GCF_034105845.1 Streptomyces sp. CRN 30
GCCGGAGCCGCCGGGACGCTCGCCGAAGTTGCCGGGTGAGCGGCCGGGCTGCCGGTCGCTCCACTGCCGGCCCCACGGCCGGCCGCCGTGGCCGCCGTCCTGGGAGCCGTCACCGTCCGACGGGTGCCGCCGCGGCCGCCACGGCTGGTCCGGGGCGCCCTCGGGCGGCGGCGCGAAGGGATTGTCATCCTGCCGGCCGTCGCCCTGCCGACCGTCGCCCTGCCCGGCCCCGCCGGAGCCGCCGGCCCCGCCGGCCCCGCCGGTCCCACCAGAGCTGCCGGAGCCACCGGTCCCGCCAGAGCTGCCGGAGCCACCGGTCCCACCGGAGCCACCGGCCCCGCCGAGTCCCCCACCTCCGCCGTTCCCCCGGTCGCCGGGCGCGTCGGGCGGTGAGGACGGGCGCTCCCGCAGCAGCACCGCGGCGCTGCGCTCCCCTCCCTGCGCCGACTGCTGAGGGAGCGTGAGCAGTCGCAGGCTGCGGTCCGGCATCAAGTGAGCGTCTTCCCCTTGGCTGTGGAGATCGGTACGACTGGTGAACGCGCGGTGCGCGGACAGCGTTCCCGCGCGCCTTCCTCCAGACGCTACCTTCCGGCCACGCCCCCGTCCCGAGGGGGCCGTCCGGAGTGCCGGTATCGTTGCTGCCGGTCGGCTGCTTCGTAGGCTTCCCCGTATCCGGGGGCGTGAAGCATTCGTACGACCGCACAAACGCGGGCGTGTGAACCGGCCGTACCCACCCGCTCCCCCGAGAAAGGGCCGCACCGTGGCCGCCAAGCCCGTGGACCGGCGCGTCGCGCGACTGGTCGTGCTGGTCTCCGGATCCGGCACCAACCTCCAGGCGCTCCTCGACGGCATCGCCGCCGCCGGCACCGAGGCGTACGGGGCCGAGATCGTCGCCGTCGGCGCCGACCGGACCGGCATCGAAGGGCTCGCGCGGGCCGAGCGCGCGGGGCTGCCGACCTTCGTGACGCGGGTCAGGGACCACGCGAGCCGGGAGGAGTGGGACACGGCGCTCGCCGAGGCGGTAACCGCGTACGAGCCGGACCTCGTGGTGTCGGCCGGGTTCATGAGAATCGTGGGCAAGGAGTTCCTGGCCCGCTTCGGGGGGCGGTTCGTCAACACCCACCCCGCCCTCCTGCCGAGTTTCCCGGGGGCGCACGGCGTGCGGGACGCGCTCGCGTACGGCGCCAAGGTCACCGGCTGCACCGTCCACTTCGTCGACGACGGCGTCGACACCGGGCCGATCATCGCGCAGGGCGTGGTGGAGGTCCGCGATGAGGACGACGAGAGCGCTCTGCACGAGCGCATCAAGGAAGTCGAGCGAAGACTGCTCGTCGAGGTCGTGGGGCGGCTCGCCCGCAACGGCTATTCGATCGAGGGACGAAAGGTAGTTATCCAGTGACCGCCGAGACCGGGACCGGGACCGTGACCGCCGAGACAGTGACCGCCGCGAGCGACAAGCGGGCCATCCGACGGGCGCTCGTCAGCGTCTACGACAAGACGGGCCTCGAAGACCTCGCCCGCGGCCTGCACGAGGCGGGCGTGGAGCTCGTCTCCACCGGGTCCACCGCCGCCCGCATCTCCGCCGCCGGCGTCCCGGTCACCAAGGTCGAGGACCTCACCGGCTTCCCCGAGTGCCTGGACGGCCGGGTCAAGACCCTGCACCCGAAGGTGCACGCGGGCATCCTCGCCGACCTCCGCCTGGAGAGCCACCGGCAGCAGCTCGACGAGCTGGGCGTGGCCCCGTTCGACCTGGTCGTGGTCAACCTCTACCCGTTCCGCGAGACCGTCGCCTCGGGTGCCACCCCCGACGAGTGCGTCGAGCAGATCGACATCGGCGGCCCCTCGATGGTCCGCGCCGCCGCCAAGAACCACCCCTCGGTCGCCGTGGTCACCAGCCCCCAGCGGTACGCCGACGTCCTGGCCGCCGCCAAGGACGGCGGCTTCGACCTCGCCGCCCGCAAGCGGCTGGCCGCCGAGGCGTTCCGGCACACCGCCGAGTACGACATCGCGGTCTCCTCCTGGTTCGCCTCCTCCTACGCCCCGGCGGACGACTCGGCCTTCCCCGAGTTCCTCGCCACCAGCCTGGAGCGCTCGCACACCCTGCGCTACGGCGAGAACCCGCACCAGCCCGCCGCCCTCTACACCTCGGGCACGGGTGGTCTCGCCGAGGCGGAGCAGCTGCACGGCAAGGAGATGTCGTACAACAACTACACGGACACGGACGCCGCCCGCCGTGCCGCGTACGACCACGACGAGCCCTGCGTCGCGATCATCAAGCACGCCAACCCGTGCGGCATCGCGGTCGGCGCGGACGTCGCCGAGGCGCACCGCAAGGCGCACGCCTGCGACCCGCTCTCCGCGTTCGGCGGCGTCATCGCCGTCAACCGCCCGGTCTCCAAGGAGATGGCCGAGCAGGTCGCGGAGATCTTCACCGAGGTCATCGTCGCGCCGGACTACGAGGACGGCGCCCTCGAAGCCCTCACCAAGAAGAAGAACATCCGCGTGCTGCGCTGTGCCGGGAACCCGGCGCACCCCGTCGAGGTCAAGCCGATCGACGGCGGCGCGCTTCTCCAGGTGACCGACCGCCTCCAGGCCGAGGGCGACGACCCGGCCGCCTGGACCCTCGCCACCGGCGACGCGCTCTCCGAGACGGAGCTGGCCGAGCTGGCCTTCGCCTGGAAGGCGTGCCGGGCCGTGAAGTCCAACGCGATCCTGCTCGCCAAGGACGGCGCCTCGGTCGGCGTCGGCATGGGCCAGGTCAACCGCGTCGACTCCGCGAAGCTCGCGGTCGAGCGGGCGGGCGCCGAGCGCGCGCAGGGGGCGTACGCGGCCTCCGACGCGTTCTTCCCGTTCCCCGACGGCCTGGAGATCCTCACCGCGGCCGGCGTGAAGGCGGTCGTCCAGCCGGGCGGGTCCGTCCGCGACGAACTGGTGGTCGAGGCGGCGAAGAAGGCGGGCGTGACGATGTACTTCACCGGCACGCGGCACTTCTTCCACTAGGACCGCCCCGGGCTGCGCGGCGGCCGTCCGGCACTCTCAGCCGGCGGCCGTCGCGCAGCCCGCGTACAGCAGCAGGACCGCGGCGCACAGTACGGCGGACAGGACGTCGCGGTAGCACCGCATCCGCCCGCCCCCCGCCCGTACCCGCTCGCGTCCGCCCGCATCTTCCCGCCGGCCGGGGGCCCTGAGAAGTCCCAGGGTCACGTCCGGCCCGCGGGCGTGTATTCCTTGAGGTAGTGGGCGACGCGGTCGGCGTAGTCGCGGTACTTCGGGGGAACTCCGGCCGCGTCGTTCACCGTCCGGTACGACGTGCGGTAGGCGGCGGCGATCAGGACCCGGCGGTCGTCCGGCAGATCGTCGTCGAGGCGGGGCGCGATCCAGCACAGGTAACGGCCCATCGCCGGGACGGACTCGGCCGGCGGGAACGGCGGTTCGGGCACCGTCTCGCCGGGGGTGCCGTCCTCGTTCATCCACCAGCGCAGCACGCTCGGCGTCCAGCGGGCGATGCCGTACTCGTCCAGGTCCGGATCGGAGAGGTCGGGGTCGAAGTCGCTCTCCACCTTCAGCATGGCGGCGATCAGCGGCGGCGAGACGTCCGCGTCCGCGCAGTCGTGCGCCGTCTCCACGATCAGCAGCCGGTACGCGGGCGGCACGTCCCGGTCGGTGCGGAGTTCGGCGGCGCCGTACGACGCGGCGGCGACGGCCGGGGTCCCGGCGGCGCCCGTACCGCCACCGCCGCGCCGGTCCGGAACGGACCCCGGCGGATTCGTGGCCCCGTAGGCGAGCGCCGCGACGGCCACGGTGGCGGCCACGGCGCCGAGGACCCGCCCGCGCCGCCGCCCGCCACCGCCCCGGAACGCGGCGGACGGGCGCGGCGGCCACCGCCGCACGCGCCCCGGCGCGGCACCGTCCGTGGCCTCCACGACCCGGCGCAGCAGCGCCTCCGTGCCGACGCGCTCCGCGTGCGTACGGGTCAGACAGGCGCCGACGATCTCCCGCCACGCGTCGGGCAGTACGGGCGACAGGCGCAGCTCGTCCGCGCCGCGCGCGTAGGCCACGGCCGCGTCGCGGCGGGCCGTCGGCGTGGAACCGGGCAGCGGGAAGGACCCCGTGAGGACCAGATGGGCGAGGACCCCGAAGGCCCAGACGTCGGCGGACGGGCGGGTCTGGCGGCCCCGTTCGCCGACCTCCGACCAGAGCAGCTCGGGCGGGGTGTAGTCGGGCGTGGAGAAGGCGGGGGAGTAGGCGTGGGTGCCCTCCAGCTCCGCGGCCATGTTGAAGTCGGCGAGGCGGACCGAACCGTCCGCCATCAGCAGCACGTTGCCCGGCTTCAGATCGCCGTGCACCCACCCGGCGCGGTGCAACTGGGCCAGTCCCTCGCAGACCTGGGAGAGCAGCACCGCACCGGCGGCGGGCCGGGGCGAGGCGGCCAGCAGGGCGTGCAGCGAACCCTGCGCCAGTTCCAGTACGAGGACGGTGGCGCCGTCCAGGCGGGGCACGTCCGGATCGTCCACGGTGAGCGTCTCGTACAGGCGGATCAGCCGGGGACGCCGCAGCCGGCGCAGCAACTGCACCTCGCGCTCGACCAGTTCCCGCAGGTGGGTGAGTTGGCGCGGGGTTCCCGTGCCCGTCGGCAGGAACTTCAGGGCGACGGTGGCGGGCATCCCCTCGCCTCCCGCTTCACCGGTGCGCCGGGCGGCGTACACGCTGCCGAAGGCGCCGGTCGCGAGCGGCTCGCGCACCTCCCAGCCGCCCACCCGGTACCCGCGGGGCACCGCCACGGCGTACGGCTCGCTCCTCACCGCAGCGCCTGCCGGGGCCGCTCGGCCAGCACCACCAGGTCGTCCTCGCGGACCAGGTCGAAGCGGAGCGCCAGCGAGACCAGCGACTCCTTCTTGCCGTTGAGCCGCGGACCCGGGTCGGCGGTCTCAGGGCCGGGCTTCAGGCGCAGTTTGACCGCGAGGTAGTCGATGTTCCACTGCACCGACGTACGGGACGCCGCCGGCCAGGCGGGGCGCAGCCGCTCCACGACCTGGTCGACCGTGGGCAGCGCGGCGTGCGGTGTGCCCCGCAGCCGCGGCTCGCACAGGGCGGCCAGCACCGCGAAGTAGCGCTTGGTGCGGTCCACGGAGAAGGCGGGCGCGGTCGGTTCGCCGTCGGCGCCGTCCTCGGGACGCAGGTAGTCGTGGCGCGGCGCCCACACCTCCACGGGGAGCAGGTCGCCCCCGGCGGGCAGCACGATCCGGGAGAACTCGAACGGCACGGGCGCGTCCAGCCGGCCCGGCGCCACCTTGATGTGCTCGCCCGCGCCCTCCGGGTTCTCCACCACGTACGTCTGCCGCGCGGAGAGGTTGCTGAGCGTCCAGAACGAGCCCTGGGCGGTGATCTCACCGGCTCTCCGGGAGACCCCGTCGTGCGGGATGAGCAGGCCCCCCTCGGACACCGACCGCCCGAAGGCGAGCCGTTCGCCGGGGGCGAGCCGGACCTGTGCGCGGCCGCCCGTGCCGGTGGTGGTGCCGACGGTGGTGCCGGACGTGCCGGCGGGTCCCTGTCCGTCCTCCGTGGTCGGCGGAGGTACCACGATGATGCTGTACAAGGTGCGTCTCCCCGTGCCCGACGGCTGCACCGGCCAGCCTAGGGGGACGCGTCAGGGCCGTGTCCCCCTCGAAAGGGTGAGACACGGCCCTGTGACGTGATTGGCCAGAAGTGGTCAGTACCGCGTGCTGCGTGCCGCGTGCTGCGGACCGCGTTCAGTACTGCGGGCGGTTGAACCAGTAGCCGCCGTTCTTGTTGGCGCAGAAGACGATGATCAGGATGCCGAGCACCACGCTGATCAGCGCGAGGACGTTGGCGGCGAGCAGGCTCAGCAGGCTGAACAGCAGGACCACGGAGGCGTAGATGATCGCGGAGACGCGTACGCCGCCGCGGCCGGTGGCGAACTTGGTCGCGGTGAGTATCGCCCACACCGCGAAGAGCAGGACCAGCACGCCGAGACCGATCATGATGCCGGTGCCGAGGCTGGCGGCGGTGTCCGCGTCCTCGGCGGAGAGCGTCGGGTCGTCGTTGACGGCGTCCTCCAGCGCGTCCGAGAACCAGGCGCTGGCCACCATCATCAGGATGCCGCCGAGGATCTGGAAGCCGCCGAGCACGTACAGCATGACGCGCGCGGCCCTGACCGTGCCGGGCATGATCACGGGCGGGCCGGCGTAACCGCCGCCGTAGCCGCCCTGGACGGGCGGTGCCGCCGGGTAGCCGTAGCCGCCCTGGCCGGCCGGCTGCTGCTGCGGGTACTGCGGGTAGCCGTACCCGGGCTGCTGCTGGCCGCCGGGCTGGCCGCCGGGCTGGCCGCCCTGCGGGGCTCCGTAGGGGTTGTTCGGGTCGCCGTAACTCATGGCGGGCCTTCCTCCGTCGTCGCTGTCAAGTGCGGGGACGCGCGCGGCATGGTGCGGAGGAAGGTGTTCGGATGCGGTTCGTCCCCCCGGTACTGCCCCGCGGCACTGTGCCCGTCAATCGTTCGCGACCGGAGTCTCGCTTGTCCAGCCTTGCCCGGCCGCATTCGCCATGTGTTGTGCAAGTGCAACATCGCTGATCATGACCGGATACGGAGGGACCCGTACCGAGCTGCCCGGATGGTGGCCGGATTGGAACAGGAGGCCGGTCATCCGCGAGGATGGGGGTATGACCGCCCAGATTCTCGATGGCAAGGCCACCGCAGCCGCGATCAAGTCCGAACTGACCGCCCGCGTGGCGGCCCTGAAGGAGAAGGGCGTCACGCCCGGCCTCGGCACGATCCTCGTCGGGGACGACCCCGGCAGCCAGAAGTACGTCGCCGGCAAGCACCGGGACTGCGCCCAGGTCGGGATCGCCTCCATCCAGCGCGAGCTGCCGGCCACGGCGACGCAGGAGGAGATCGAGGCCGTCGTCCGCGAGCTGAACGACGACCCGGCCTGCACCGGCTACATCGTCCAGCTGCCGCTGCCCAGGGGCATCGACGAGAACCGCGTCCTTGAGCTGATGGACCCGGAGAAGGACGCGGACGGCCTGCACCCGATGAACCTCGGGCGCCTGGTGCTCAACGAGCCCGCCCCGCTGCCCTGCACCCCCAACGGCATCCTCACGCTGCTGCGCCACCACGGCGTCGAGATCAAGGGCGCGGAGGTCGTGGTCGTCGGCCGCGGCGTCACCATCGGCCGGCCGATGCCGCTGCTGCTGACCCGCCGCAGCGAGAACGCCACGGTGACCCAGTGCCACACCGGTACGCGCGACCTGTCCGCGCACCTCAAGCGCGCGGACATCATCGTCGCCGCGGCCGGGTCGCCGCACCTGGTCCGGGGCGAGGACGTGAAGCCCGGCGCGGCCGTTCTCGACGTCGGTGTCTCCCGCAACGCGGAGGGCAAGATCGTGGGTGACGTCCACCCGGACGTCGCGGAGGTCGCGGCGTGGATCTCCCCGAACCCCGGCGGCGTCGGCCCCATGACCCGGGCCCAGCTGCTCGTCAACGTGGTCGAGGCGGCGGAGCGCAGTGCCGGCTGAGAAGAGGACGGCGGCGGACGTGACCCCGGACGAGTCCGCGATGGGGGCTGCCGGGGCTGCCGGGGCTCCCGGGGCTGCCGGGGCGGCTCAGGAGCGGGACGACGAGCGGGCCGGTGCGCGGACCGATGAGCAGGTCCAGGGGCCGACCGGTGCGCGGACCGATGAGCAGGCCCAGGGGCCGGACGGTGCGCGGGCCGAGGGGCCGGACGGTGCGCGGGCCGGAGGGCCGGTCGAGGTGGACGGGGAGCTGACCGTCCGGGACCACGTCAGTGTTCCCGACGCCAAGGGGCGGCCGCGGCGCGGCACCCGTCGCTTCCCCCTCTTCACCAAGGACACCGCGCGCCCGGAGGGCGGCGGCCGCGCCGCGCCCGGGGACGCCCCGGCGCCCGCCCGGCAGTGGCCCGTGCTCACCGTGGCCGGCCTGGTCGGGCTCGGCCTGCTGCTGACCGCGCTGGACGTCTTCCGGTACGGCACGCTGCTCATCGGCCTCGCGCTGATGGGCGGCGCCGTACTGCGCTGGTTCCTCCCCGACGTCGGCATGCTCGCCGTACGCTCCCGCTTCACGGACATCGCCACCTACGGCGTACTCGGCCTCGCCATCGTCCTGCTGGCGCTGATGGCCCAGCCGTCGCCGCTGCTGGAGATCCCGTTCCTGAAGGACACCCTGCACTTCACGGTCGGAAACGAATAACGCGCGACCCCGTACCCGCGCCGGAACGGCGGCCCGTCCTCTCCCCCGAATCCCCCCGATTCCACAGAGGACGGGCCGCCGTCCGCGTTCCACCCTCCTGCACGCCGGACGGCCGCTTCAACGGCTGTCCGCGCCCTGTGGCACGGAGGTGACCGTTCGCCTACGAAATCTGTGACCCCAGGGGAATGTGCGCAACGCGTGACGAGCCGTGTGCAATCCGTGTGATGATGTGACGACAAGTTCGCGGAAGTGTGGTCAAGTCGTCCGAGACCAGGTTCACTTGGTCAATCGGGATGGTCCGGGGCGTCCCGGTGGCGGTACGGCCTCCGCGGTTGGGACCACGGAGACGCCGGTGGGAGACTGGACCGCGAGTCGGTGGGCGTGCGACGGTGCATGTCCGCCGCTGCTGTGCTCCTGTGCGCCCCCACCCCGGGAAACTGAGATCCTCGCCGGGCGCATCCCTGTGGGTATCCAGAACGGGGACTCGGCGGAGCGCATGCGCACGGGGGAACGACCAGCACGTCATCCGGGGGGAAGAGGGGAAAGCAATGCCTCGTTGGAAGGCCTTGCCGGACGAACTCGATCCGCAGATCAAAGAGTTCGCCAGCCAGCTGCGCAGACTTGTCGACCGCAACGATCTGAGCATCGCGTCGGTCGCCGACGCCACGGGCTACAGCAAGACGTCCTGGGAGAGGTACCTCAACGGCAGGCTGCTCGCGCCCAAGGGGGCCATCGTCGCCCTCGCCGAGGTGACCCGGACCAACCCGGTCCACCTCACCACCATGTGGGAGCTGGCCGAACGGGCGTGGAGCCGCTCGGAGATGCGGCACGACATGACGATGGAGGCGATCCGGATCTCCCAGGCGCGCGCCGCGCTGGGGGAGACGGGTGCCGGCGAGGCGGAGGTCAGGAGCGGCCGGGGGAGCAAGAGTTCGGGCGGTGCGAAGAGCGCCGGGAGCGTCCGGGCCGCCGGTGGCGGTGCCGAGGGGGCGAAGGGCGGCCGGGTCGGGGGCAGTGTGCTCACACCCGGTGTCGCCGGTCCGGCCGGAGTCTCGCCCACCGTGCCGCCGGTGCCCGCGCAGCCGACGGCCGCGGAGAGCGCGGACGCGTCGGCGCCGGCCGCTTCCGCGTCCGCGTCCGCGTCTGCGTCCGCGTCCGTGCCGACCGGTGTCGACACCGGCAGCGGCACCGGCAGCGGCCCCGACATCGACAGTGACGCCGACTCCGCCCAGGCGGTCAACTCCTGGGGGCTGGCCGGTTACCGGGGCCCCTCGCCGACGGGCCACCGCGGCAGGACCACACCACCGGGCGGCACGGCACTTCCCGGTACGTCGCATCCCGGTACGTCGTACCCGGGTACGACGCATCCCGGTACGTCGTATCCGGGCGCGTCGCATCCCGGCACCGCGCGCCTCGGGGCCGCGCCCGGGACCGGCCACCCCGGCACCGGCCACCCCGGCGTTCCCCCGCGTGACGCCACCGTCGTGCTGGGCGCTCCCGTCGCGGGCGGCCCGGCG
>NZ_JAVRHI010000332.1:0-4150 GCF_034105845.1 Streptomyces sp. CRN 30
CCGGCCCCCGCCCCGGGTGCCGGGGCCCGCCCGGCGCTCAAGCCCTCCGCCTACCGCCTCCGGCCCCTGACCGGCTACGGCCCGCCGCGCGCCGCCCCCGCGCGGCTCCCCGTACGCAGCGAGCCGCTCCTGGAGCTCTCCGGCCGCGGCCGCACCATGGTGCTGACCTTCGACGACGGCCCCGACCCCCGCTACACGCCGGACATCCTGGACACCCTGGCCGAGTACGACGTCCGCGCCACGTTCTTCGTCTGCGGCGAGATGGCCGCCGACAACAAGGACCTGCTGGTCCGGATGGCCGACGAGGGTCACGTCGTCGGCAACCACACCTGGTCCCACCCGCTCCTGACCCGCCTCGGCCGAAGGAAGATCCGTGACGAGATGGAGCGCACCGCCGACGTCATCGACCGGGCCTGCGGTGAACCGCCCCGCTGGTTCCGGGCGCCGTACGGGGCGTGGAACCGCGCCGCGTTCCAACTCGGCGCCGAACTCGGCATGGAACCGCTCGCCTGGACCGTCGACACCCTGGACTGGACCACCCCCGGCACCCGCACCATCGTCGACCGGGTCGAGGACGGCGCCGCCCCCGGCGTCGTGGTGCTCTCGCACGACGCCGGGGGCGACCGTTCGCAGAGCGTCCGCGCCCTGCGCACCTATCTCCCGCGGCTGCTCGACTCCGGTTACCGCCTCACCGTGCCCCGGCGGCGACCGGTGTGAGGCCCGCGCGCCCGCCCGGCCGGGAAACCGCTCAGCGGATCTCGGTCAGGCGGGCGAAGGCGACCACATTCCCCGCGTAACCGTTCTGCTTGCTGAATCCGCCGCCGCACGTGATGACGCGCAATTCGGGACTGCCCTTGGAGGCGTACACCCGGTCACCGGGGAAATCGTCCTTCTCGAAGACCTCGATGCCGTAGATCTCGAAGACCGCCGTCTTACCGTCCTCCCGGGCGACGTCGACCATGTTGCCCTTCTTCAGGGCGCCGAGTCCGTAGAAGACGGCCGGGCCCTGTTTGTTGTCGACGTGGCCGACGACGACCGCGGTGCCCTTCTGTCCGGGCGAGACCGCGCCGGTGAACCAGCCGGCCAGGTTCGGGTCCTCCGGCGGCGGCGCGCCGACCCACCCGTCCGCGTCCAGCCCCACCGGCATCATCGGCGCGTCGACCTGGATCGCGGGAATCCGCACCCGGGCGGGCACCGCGTACGGCAGCGGCCGCAGGGCCTTCGGCGCGTCCCCCGGCGCGGCGCGGCGGGTGTCCGAGGCCGCGGCCGACGCCGGCTGCGGCGGGCCCACGTCGAATTCCCCCGAACCGTTTCGAATGAGCGCGAGACCGGTCAGCAGAACAAGCGCTATCACGCCCCAGGGAGCGCGCTTCCTCCGCCGCTCCTCCTCTTCGGCCAGCTCGGACGCAGACATTCGACATCCCCTCTCGACACAGCCGTCGCCGTGTCATTCGCGCATACGCAGAACGCTAGAGGGAGCCCGGCCCACCGGCGACGGGGCGGATGCGAACGGGTGGCACCGCACATGCGGGGTGCGCCATCCGAGGCGCGGGGTACAGAAATCGCCTGACACTCCGTGACCTGCGGCGATATCCACTGCCGTGCTTTCGCCGTGCCGACTTGGCTCACCAGGACGGACCATTCCCGAAATGCGGCTCCAGCCGCGCCAACTGAGGGTCTTGTCCGGGAGGCGCTTTCTCGCCGATCGACCGGGGACGGGTCCCGGGGCGTCTTCCGCGGAGGAACACATGCGTAACTCCCGTGCCCTGGCGGCCACAGGCGCCGCCGTTGCTGTCCTCGGGCTCGCCGCTCCCACGGCCGCCGCGTGGGACACGCCGAGCAACATCGTGGCCCTGCCCAGTGTCATCGCCCGCGGCGGCCAGATGACCGTCACGGTCGACGGCTGCCCGCACGGCGGCACGATGACCTCGCGCGCCTTCCCGACCACCCACCTGACGCCGGTCAAGGGCGCCAACGAGACCTCCAAGGGCGTCGCCACGATCAACGGCAACGCCCGGCCGGGCTCGTACGACATCACCGTCAACTGCTCCGGCAGGACGCTGACCCGCCCGGCGGCCTTCACCGTCATCGGCGGTGTCCGCGGCGGTATCGGCGGCAGCAACTCCAGCGGTGCCACGCCGACCGACATCGCCATCGGCGGCGGGCTCGTCGCCGCCGCGGTGGCCGGCGGCGGGGTGTTCTGGATGCGCCGCCGGGCCGAACGGCGCGTCTGACCGGCCGGGGCCAGCCAGCCGTACACAGGACTTCGCCCCGGACCCTCGTGGAGAGGGTCCGGGGCGAAGTCCTGTGCGGACGGCGCAGGCCGGCTCAGGCGCCGTTCTCCCCGCCGCGACGGCGGGAGAAGTGGTACGCCGCCCCGAGCGCACCGGTGACGAGCACGGCACCGAGCCCGAGGTTCCGCAGGTCGAACCCGGCCACGGTGCCGCCCTCTCCGGCGTGCACGCCCTTCTCCGGGTGCCCGGGGTGATCGTGATGCCCGGGATCGTCGTGGTGCCCGGGGTGCTCCGGCGGCGGGGCGAGGGTCGGCGGCGGAGTCGGCGAGTGCGTGGGGCTCGGCCCGCCGCCGGTGATGGTCAGGCCCGTCGTCCCGGTCGCCCCGTCGCAGCGGAACGCCACCTGGTAGACGGCCCCCGGTCTGGCGTCCCAGTCGACCACCGCCTTCGCCGACGTGTGCCGGGGCGGGACGGTCACCGGGTCGAAGACCGGTGCCGAGACGGTCGCGGGGCCCTTGCAGCGGCCGTCGTTGCGGTCGACCCGCAGCGTGACCTCACCGCCCGGCGCGATGGTGGCGGGCTGGACGCCGAAACCGAACGGCGCCGGGGTGCCCTGACCGGCCGCGCCCGCGGCCGGGACACAGGACGACAGGGCGCAGGCGCCCAGCAGTGCGGCCGAAGCGACGGGTATCGCGCGCATGCGCATGATGGATCCTCCGGGTCCCGAGGAGCAGCGGCGGACCTTTTTCCGCTCGTGCCGGACATGCACCTCGATGACCGAAACGCTAGGAAGGCGCGCAGGCGGGCGCGATCGCAGTCGCGCGAATGGGGCAAGGGTGTGGGCCGCCCAGGGGACGGCCGTCGGCCCCCTCGGCTCAGTCGTCGACGCCCGGGAAGAGGTTGAGGTACGGCTCCGTGGTGGCGCCGAGCCCACGGGCATAGGGGTCGTCGAAGTCCCAGATGAGGAACAGCAGGAAGGCGATCAGCGCCGAGAACAGCCCGGCGAGGATCAGTTCCCGCGCGGTGCGCCGGATCTGCAGGGCGAAGACCATGCCGATGGTGACGGCGCCCCCGATGATCAGCCCGAACCACACCACCCCCGGCATGGTCGTCCCGGTCGACTCCGCCCGGGAGGTGCGGGCCTGGTCGGCGGCGGTCACCTGGTCGAGCAGCGGCTGGTACGCCTGGGCCTCGAAGTCCGACGCCGGCTCGTAGTCGGTCACGTCGGCGCGGAGCCGGTCCAGGAGCACGGTGCCGCGCTCGGTGACCTCCCCGGACTCGGCCATGGCGGACCACTCGGTGGTCACGACGTGTCCGACATAGGCATTGACATCGTCCCGAATCCGGTCGCGTACCTCGGGCGGATAGACCCGGACCCGCTCGGAGATCTCGTGCAGCGCCACGGCCTCCGCCTGTACGTGGTCCTCGGCGGCGCTGCGCGCCTCCCAGACCCCCGCGATGGCCAGACCCAGGACGATGGCGTACACCACGCCGATCCACATGGTCATGTACTCGATGACGTCGGGGGTCTCGGTGATGTCCTCGTCCTCGTCGACCCGGCGGTGCCGGACGAACGTGACGACGACCACGACCGCGCAGGCGGCCAGCATCGCGAGGGTGAGAACAAGCCATTCCGGCAAGACAAGCCTCCAGGGGTCAGCGCGGGCGCAGCGCGGCGACGGCCACCAGCGCGGGAACCGTGATGAGCAGGACGAAGACGAGAGGTGACGTGGCGCCCCGGGTGGTGCGCGGGCGTGGGTGGGCGGCGCGGTAGCGCGGGTAGTGCACCGGCGTCAGCGACGGCCGGGGCGAGGGCTCCGCCGTCGGCGAGGGCTTCGGCGGGGGAGTGGGCGCCGCCGGGGTCGGCGTCGGGACCGGTGCCCTGGTGGCGGGCGGCGGCGCGGCGGGCTGCGGCG
>NZ_JAVRHI010000333.1:0-25267 GCF_034105845.1 Streptomyces sp. CRN 30
CAGGTCCTCACGGGAGGCGAAGCGCCGGTAGACGGTGCGCCGGTCCACTCCCGCCTCGGTGGCGATGCTCGCGATGCTCGCGCCGGGGTCGGCGGCGAGCATGCGCGCCCCCGTGGTCAGAACGGCTTCCAGGTTGCGTGCTGCGTCGGCTCTCACGCCCCGAGTCTAGTCGCGCTGTGTGCTCTCTGAGACATCTACTGCCTCGTCAAGGTACAACCATGACTTTTAAGTACTACATTGAAGTGACAGATACAAGATGTAGAGCCATTTTGATGAGGCCGAAAGAGAGGCAAGCCGATGTCGAGAACGTCGAGAACCCAGTCCGCCCGGCCCGCGACGGGTGGTGTCGCCGCCGCGATGAGCGCGCTGATCCTCGCGGTGCTGCTCGCGGCCCTGGACCAGACGATCGTCTCCACCGCGCTGCCCCGGATAGCCGAGGACCTCGACGGGTTCGACGACATCGCCTGGGTCAGCGCCGCCTACCTGCTCGCCTCCACCGCGGTCACCCCGCTGTGGGGCAAACTCGGCGACATGTTCGGCCGTAAGCGGCTCTACCTCGCCGCCACCACGGTCTTCCTGATCGCCTCGGTCGCCTGCGGCCTCGCCCAGAACCTCCCCGAACTGATCGGCGCCCGGGTGCTCCAGGGCATCGGCGGCGGCGGCATGATCGTGCTGACCTTCGGCCTGGTCGGCGACATCGTCGCGCCGCGCCAACGCGGCCGCTACCAGGGCATGTTCGGCTCCGTCTACGGCGTCGCCAGCATCGTCGGCCCGCTGCTCGGCGGCGTCTTCACCGACCAGCTCTCCTGGCGCTGGGCGTTCTTGATCAACCTGCCCGTCGGCATCGTCGCCCTCACCCTCGCCACCCGCGCCCTGCCCGCCGCCACCCGCGGTGCCAAGGCCCGCATCGACTACGCCGGCGCCACCGTGCTGGCCGCCATCGCCACCGGCCTGGTCCTCGTCACGTTCTTCGGTGAACGCTGGGGCTGGACCTCGCCGTCCATCGTCGCTCTGATCACCGCCACCGTCGCACTCGCCGCGGCCCTGGTCCCCGTCGAACGCCGGGCCGCCGCCCCGGTGCTGCCGCCGGCCATGCTCGGCTCGCGCACCGTGGTGTTCTCCTCGCTGATCGCCTTCCTCGCCAATGCCGCCATGTTCGCCGTCCTCGTCTACCTGCCGACCTACCTCCAGATCGTGCACGGCGTCTCGGCGACCCTCTCCGGCATCCATATGCTGCCGCTCGTCGCCGGCCTCGTCATCAGCCAGTCCCTGGCCGGACGCTGGGCCGCGCACGTCGAACGGCTGCGCACGATCCTGCTCAGCGGCCTGGCCGCCAACCTCGCCGGCCTGCTCCTGCTGGCCACCGTCGGCAACGGGCCGGGCACCGTGGTGCTGAGCGGCTACTTCCTCATCACCGGCGTCGGCATCGGCATGGTGCCCATGGTCGTCCTCACCACCGTCCAGAACAGCGTCCCCGCCGCCGACATCGGTGCCGCCAGCGCCGTCGTCACCTTCTCCCGCTCCATCGGCGCCGCCTTCGGAGTCGCCGTCTTCGGCACCCTGCTCAACACCGGCTTCGCCGACCGCGCCCGCGCCCTGCCCACCGCCGGCGGCTTCGACGCCGCACGGCCCGACACCATCGGGCAGTTGCCCGCCGCGCTGCGCGACACCGCGCTGGACGCCTTCGCCCACGCCACCGCCGCCGGCTACCTCTGGATCGCCCCGGCCCTCGCCGTCGGCATCGTCCTTGCTCTCTTCCTCAAGCCGTCCGCGAGGAAGAAGGACACCACCGCCGGCGCCCCGGCCGGCGTCCTCGCCGGGAAGGAGACCGCCCCGGCCGCCTGAACCCTCCGCACCACTCCCACGCCGTCCGGCCCGCCCCTTACTGAGGGCGGGCCGGACCTACGTCATATGACTGGCGACCGTCAGCCGTCCCCGGACGGGTCGAGCGCGGAGAGCGCGTCCCGCAGCGCGGCCCGCGACGTGATGCCCAGCTTGGGATAGATCTGGTAGAGGTGCGTGCCGATGGTGCGGTGGGACAGGAACAGCCGCTCGGCGATCTGCTTGTTGGTCAGCCCCGTCGCCGCGAGCCGCGCGATCTGCAGCTCCTGCGCGGTCAGCGTCACCCGCCTCGGCGACGCGGCGACCGGCGCCGGCTGCCCGCTCGCCCGCAGCTCGGCCGCCGTACGCGTCACCCAGGGCTCCGCCCCGAGCTGCTGGAAGCCCTTCAGCGCCTGCCCCAGCTGGTCCCGGGCCTCCGTCGTGGCCCGCAGCCGCCGCAGCCGCTCACCGTGGAAGAGCCGGACCCGTGCCGCGTCGAACGGCCAGCGCTCCGGACCGGGCAGGGCCAGCGCCCGCTCGAACAGGGCGAGGGACTCCGCACCGGGCGTGGTCAGCGCCTCGGCGGCCAGGACGGACAGCTCCAGCCGGGGCGACAACCCGGCCATCGCGGAGGCGCGCATCGCCGCCGCGTGGGCGGCGGCCTCCGTCTCCCGGCCGGTCCGCACGGCCGCCTCGACCAGGTCCAGCGCCCCCCACATGGCGATCGGGACGTACGGGGCCACCGTGCCAGGGGTGTTGAGGGCGCAGGAGTGCCGGTAGGCGGTCTGGAAGTCGCCGCGGCCGAGAGCGGCGAGCGCCCTGGCGTGCGCGGCGAAGAACCGCGCCCCGTGGGCCCCGCGTGGAGCCGCCCACCGGACGATCTCCCCGGTCAGCTCGTCACTGGCCGCCGCGTCGCCCCGCACCGCGGCGACCACGGCCTGGATGTAGTGGAAGTACCAGGCGAAGAACCGGTAGTCGTGGTTCTCGCACAGCGCCACCCCCTCGTCGGCCAGGTCCGCCGCCTCCGCCCACCGGCCCAGATGGAAGTAGTCCAGGCCCAGGTGCATCAGCGCGCCCAGATGGCGGCGGACCGGCGCGGTACCGGCTCGGCCCTGTTCGACGAGGCGGCGGGTCGCCCAGCGGAAGTCGCCCAGCCGGTCGGCGAAGACCGCCGCGGTGCCCACCCGGATCACCCGGGTCGGATCGTCGCCCACGGTGGCGGTCAGCTCCGCGAGCCGGGGCAGCGCCCCCGCCCCGGTGCGCGCCGGGTCGGCGAAGATCTGGCTGATCACCCACAGCAGATCGGGTGCCTCGGGCTCCAGCCGGTCCAGGAAGGACAGCAACCGCTGCCACCGCTGCGGTTCGCCGCCGTACCAGCACAGCAGGACCAGCAGGTGCAGCGCCTCCACGAGGGCGGCGTCCGCGGCGTCCCAGCCGTGCTCCCCGGACTCGATCGCGCCGACCAGCAGCCGGTACGCGGTGTCGATGTCCCCGTCCTGGTTGATCAGCAAGAACGCCGACGCGGCCGCCGCGTGCAGCGACTTCTCGCCGTGTTCCGGGTGGGACAGCCGGGCGAGCAGCCGCGAGGCGTCCTCCAGTTCACCGCCGGAGTCCACACCGACGTAGGCCGCCTCGGCCAGCCGCCTCGGCCAGCCGCCGCGACTCGTCGGCCGGGGCGGGGGAGAGGCCGGCGGCCCGGGTCAGTGCCGCGACCGCGCCGAGCGCGTCCCCGCGCCGCAGCCGGCGGCGCGCGGCCTCCTCCAGCAGGGCGGCCACCGTCTCGTCCGGGCCGGCGGCGGCCTCACCGAGGTGCCAGGCACGGCGCTCGGGCTGGTCCTCCAACGCCTCGGCGAGCGCCTGGTGCGCCCGTCTGCGGTCTGCGGCCGTCGCCTGTTCCACCACCGCGGAACCGATCAGCGGATGCCGGAAGGACAGCCGCCGGTTGTCCGCGGAGATCACGATCAGCCGGTCCTGCTCGGCGGGGGCCAGGTCGTCCACGACGGCCCGGTCCGCCCCGGCCGCCTCGATCGTCGCCAGGTCGTCGGTGCCGTCCAGCGCGGCGATCAGCAGCAGATCCCGGCAGCGGCCGTCCAGCGCGGCCACCCGCGCCGCGAACAGCGCCTGGAGCCGTTCGCTGAGCGGCAGCACCGAGGGCACCGCCGCCAGCGTCGTGCGCTGCTCGGCGGTGAGCGCCCGCGGCAACTCGACCAACGCCAGCGGATTGCCGCGCGCCTCGGAGGCGATCCGGCGCCGTACGGCGGGGGAGACGTCCGGGTGGGCCAGGACGAGCAGCTCGGCCGACGAGGCGTCGGTCAGCGGCCCGAGCCGGTGCTCGGTCAGTCCGCTGGACTCGAAGAAGCCGTCGATGCCCTCGCGGGAGGCGGCGAGGAAACCGATCCGGCTGCCGACGAGCCGCCGGGCGACGAAGCCGAGCACGGCGTTGGTGGCGCGATCCAGCCACGGCAGGTCGTCCACGACGATCAGCAGCGGCGTCCGGGCGGCAAGGGTCCGCAGCAGCAGAGCCGCCGTGGAGGTCAGCAGCCGGTCCGGTACCGGACCGCTGCCGATGCCGACCGCCACGCGCAGGGCGTCGCGGTGGACGGTGTCCAGGACGTCGAAGTCGTCGAAGAGCGGCACGAGGAGCTGGTTGAGACCGGCGTAGCTGATGTCCGCCTCGAACTGCACCCCGTTCGCGCGCAGCACCTGGACGCCGTGACGCGCGGCACCCTGGGCCACCGCGTCCAGGACGGCGGTCTTGCCGACCCCGGCCTCGCCCCGGAGCAGCAGCGCCGCCCCGTGCACCTGGGAGTCGGTGAGGAAGGACCGGATGTACGCCAGGTCCTCGTCCCGCCCGACCAGCGGGGTACCGGCCGGGCGGCCCGCCGCCTCCGGGTCACTCATCGCACTGCCTCCAACGGCCGCCCTGCCGGGATCGTTCCACCGCGCCGACCTGGCTGTGTGCGCCCGCACCCGGTTCCGTACGGGCCATGCAATCACCGTCGGGCGAAGGACGTCCAGATTTCGTCCCTCGCCGGGACAGCGCGCCGCGAGGCGGCTATTACGGCGTAATAGGTACGGCAGAGGGAGTGAGGGACCGAACAGACGCGACTCACTCACACGTATGTACGGAGCGAAATGAACAACGGAGCAGGTCCGGCTCGTGTCAGAAGCGTCAAGGGTTCACCGCACGGGTCCGCACGGGACGGGCGGTGAGCCACATGTGTGAGTGAGGTCGAGACAACGTGAGTATGGACAAGGCTGACGGGGCGAACGGGACGTTCACGGCCCAGGACGTGGCCGCGCTGCGGCGGTCCGTCGCGGGACCGGTACTGGAGCCGGGGGCCGAGGGCTACGGCGAGGAGTGCGCCACCTACAACCTGACCTGCGGCTTCCGCCCGGCCCTGGTGGTCGGCGCGACCAGTGAGCAGGACGTCGTGGCGGCCGTTCGGTTCGCCGGCCGGCACGGGCTGGGCGTCGCGGTGAAGTCCGCGGCCCACCAGGTCACCTCCGCCGCCGAGGGCGCACTGCTGATCGCCGTCGAGCGGATGCGGGACATCGTCGTCGACGCGGAGCAGCGCACCGTACGGGTCGGCCCGGGTATGCGCTGGACGGACGTGGTGCCGCGCGTCGCGGAGCACGGACTGGCCCCGCTGGTGGGCTCGGCGCCGAACGTCGGGGTCGTCGGCTACACCCTCGGCGGCGGCCAGAGCCCGCTGCTGGGCCGCAGCCTGGGGTACGCCGCCGACCATGTGCGCCGGCTGAACCTGGTCACCGCCGACGGCGAACCGCGCCGGGTGACCGCCGAGAGCGACCCCGACCTGTTCTGGGCGGTGCGTGGCGGCAAGGGCAACTTCGGTGTCGTCACCGAGATCGAGTTCGATGTCTTCCCGGTCACCCGCTTCTACGGCGGTGGCATCTACTTCCCGGGCGAGCACCTGGCCGACGTGCTGCGGGCCTGGCTGCCCCGGACCGGCGAGGACATGACGTCCTCGGTGGGCGTCCAGCGGCTGCCCGACGTGCCGATGCTGCCCGAACCGCTGCGCGGCGCCTTCGTGGTGCACCTGCGCGTCGGCTACCTGGGCTCGGCCGAGGACGGGGCGGAGCTGCTCGCGCCGCTGCGGGCGGCGGCACCGGTGCTGATCGACGCGGTGGGGGAGAAGCCGTTCACCGCCATCGGGGAGATCCACATGGACCCGGTGGACCCGATGCCGTACTTCGACCGCAGTGTCTGCCTGGAGGAGTTCGACGAGAAGGCGCTCCAGACCTTCGTGGACCTGACCGGTCCGGAGTCGGGCTGCACCCTCGCCAACGTCGAGATCCGCGTGCTCGGCGGCGCCTTCGACCGGGAGCCCGCGGTGCCCAACGCGGTGTCGAGCCGGGGCCTGCCCTACGTCGTCTTCGGGTTCGCGGTGGGCGCCCCGGACGCGGCGGACGGGCTGCGGGGCGGACTGGAGCGGGTCATGGACGGGCTGTCACCCTGGACAGCGCGGCGCAACATGGTCAACTTCCTCTCCCCGGACGAGGCGACCGACGCCGAGGGTGTGCGCGACGTGTACGGTCCGGAGCGCTACGACCGGCTGGCCGCGGTGAAGAAGACCTACGACCCGGGCAACGTCTTCCGGTTCAACCACAACATCGTCCCCGCCTGAGCGGGCTGAGCGCCTCGGGTCTGCCGGGTCCCGCCACCGGTCGCGGGACGGTGGCGGGACCCGGCACGACGGGTGCTTCCGTCGCAGGTAAGTGTGTTGGCCTTCAATGGCTGAACGGAACCGCTCACGGCGAGGTTCATCGCGTCTCACATGTGTCGAGAAGAAATGGCAAGCTGACCACATGACCAAGACACACATGTCTCTGTCCGAGCACGTCGAGGAGCTGCTGGCGGCCGACGGTCCGCTGCCGATCGTCGCGGCCGGCGACCCCGTCCTGCGGGCCGTGGCCGAACCGTACGACGGACAGCTCGGCGACGCGCTGCTCGGCCGGTTCCTGACCAGGCTGCGGGAGACGATGCTCGCCGCCCCGGGCGTCGGAATCGCCGCACCCCAGGTCGGCGTGGGCCTGAGTATCGCGGTGGTGGAGGACGCGGCCCGCGGCTCCGAGGAGGCGCTGAGAGCGCGCGGGCGTGTCCCGCTGCCCTTCCGGGTGCTGATCAACCCGGCGTACGAGGCCGAGGGCGAGGAGCGGGCCGCGTTCTTCGAGGGCTGCCTGAGCGTGCCCGGCTGGCAGGCGGTGGTGGCCCGGCACGCCCGGGTCCGGCTGCGCGGGCAGGACGAACACGGAACCGCGCTCGACGAGGTGGTCGGCGGCTGGCCGGCCCGGATCGTGCAGCACGAGACCGACCACCTGCGCGGCACGCTCTACCTCGACGTGGCCGAGCCGCGGTCGCTGTCCACCAACGAGGCCGTCGCCGAGCGCTGGTCGCAGCCGGGCCCCGGGACGGCCGCGCGGGAACTGGGCTTCGACCTGCCGTGACTGCGGCCGCCGCGCCGGAGCACCTGCCGCGTTCCACCGTCAAGTGACTGATGTACGCGGCCCGTCCGCCCCGGCAGGGTGGGACGGGCCGAGATCTCCGGCGACGCGGTCCGCACCCCGGACACCCACGTACGCCGGTACGTCCGACAGGAGAGGAGGAGCCGGCGTGGCACTGTTCGAGCAGCCGACGTTGAAGAGCAGCACCCCGATACTTTCCCGGCCGCAGTTCACCCGGCGCGGCGGCCGGAAGACGGCGGTCCGGGACCCACGGACCGGCATCAGCGTCGCCCTGGACCGCGTCAGAGCCGGCACCGAACGGGACCAGGGCGGCGGTCCGGGGGCCGTGCCGCCGCCGCTGCACGTCGGTGACCTGATGACGATGGACACCGTGCTGCCTCGCGCGAGCGCCGCCCTGGCCACCACCGCCCTCGCGGCCGTGCTGTGCTGGACGGTGCTGCCGCTCGCCCGGATCGGCACGGCCTGGTCCTGGGCGGCGGTCGCCGCGGCCGCGGTCCTCACCACGGCGCTGGTGATCACCCAGTACCGCAGGAACCGGCCGCCCCCGGTGCTGACTCTCGTCTTCGCCGCCGCCCAGGGCCTGTTCCTCGGCACCCTCTCCGCGACCGCCTCCAGCCACCTGTCGCCCGGGGTCTTCGTGCAGGCCGTACTCGGCACGCTCGCGGCCGGTGCCGGAGTGCTCTTCGCCCAGGCGCTGCACTGGATCCGGGCACAGCACAGGTTCCGCGCCTTCACCGGCGCCGCGCTGCTGGGCCTGTTCCTGCTCGCGCTGGCCGACTGGATGCTGTACCCCGCGATGGGCCTGGACGGCCTGGGCCTGCGCCCCTTCGGCCTCGGCGTCTTCATGGCCCTGACCGGCGTGGTCCTCGGCGCCTCCGTGCTGCCCCTCCACCTCAGGCAGGTCGAGGACGGCATCACCTACGGCGCCTCCCGCGCCCACGCCTGGCCCGCCGCCTTCGGACTCACCCTGACCATGGTGTGGCTCTACGTGGAGACCGTACGACTGCTCACCCTCTACCAGGGCGACGACGTCTACTGAACCCTGGACCGACCCGGCTTGACGGTCCGCACCTGAGTCGTGCCGGGTGTCACCGCGATCTGCCCGCGGGCAGTATCCGTGCCGTGCCGGAAGGGCACAGCCCTCGCAGCAGCGTTTCGAACAGCCGCTCGGACCTGTTCCGTTCCTCGGCCCGGCAACCGACGCCCAGAGGGGAGCGAGCAGCAGGAGCACGTCGTCGGCCGTCGTGCCCGGTGCGATGGTTCCGGCCGTCTCGTTGGCGGCCAGCAGCGCCGCCAGGGCGTCCAGGAGCGGCCGGTACGCCGCACCGCAGTGCTCCGTCGGGGCCTCGACGACCAGGCTCATGGCGTTCGCGAACTCGGGATAATTCCGGCCGACCTCCAGCAGGCGCTCCAGCCAGACGCGCAGCGCGAGCCGCGGGGGCAGTCCGGCCAGGAGCACGGGCACGGCGGTCACCAGGCCGTCTACCTCGTCGCCGTAGAGCTGGAGCACCAGCGACTCCCTGCTGGGGAAGTGCCGGTAGAGCGTCCCCTGCCCCACGCCCGCCCGGCGGGCCACGGCCTTCAGCGAGGCGTCGCCGGGTACGGCGAACACCTCGGCCGCCGCCTCCAGGATGCGCAGGCGGTTGCAGCGTGCGTCCGTTCTCATCGGTGCTCCGGTCCCTCTCCGGCGTGGCGCCGCCGGACCATGTGTCACATGCGGTCTCCGCCGCCCGCCAGGTGAGACCCGGTGCCGGGCACATGGCGAGACACGTATTCTTGAGGCAACCTACACCGTCCGCCGTGCCCGCGGACACACATCTTCCTCACCACGGCCATAAGGAACACGCATACTCATGTCCCTGGACACCGCCCTCTCGCGTACCTCCGCCGAACGGCTCACCGCGTCGACGGCCGCCCTCGCCGCCGACCTCGACGGAGGCCGGTGGGTTCCGGGGCCGCTGGAGCGGACCCTGGCGTCCCGGCTGCTGCTGGCCTGCGCCGGGGACGGGCAGCTCACCGCGGTCCGGCTGCGGGACACGCTGTGGGAGGGCTCGGTCGCCCTGACCTACGCGGGCGGGGGACGACTGGCCCGGCTGCTCGCGCACGCCCACGAGGTGGCGGAAGAGCCGGCGCGGGGGGGGGGTGCCCCTATGACTTTGGTCAAGGGGTGATCGGGGTTGGTGGTTGGTAGAAGGTGCCGTCGCGGAGCATCGCGAAGAGCACGTCCGCTCGGCGTCGGGCAAGGCAGAGGATGGCCTGGGTGTGGTGCTTTCCCTGGGCGATCTTCTTGTCGTAGTAGATGCGGGAGGCCGGGTCGGCCAGCGCGGCAAACGCCGAGAGAAAGAAGGCTCGCTTGAGCTGCTTGTTTCCTCTCCGCGAAGACTGTTCGCCGCGGATGGACGACCCGGAACTTCGGGTCGCCGGGGCGAGGCCGGCATAGGAGGCGAGGTGGGCGGCGGACCGAAACGAGGTGCCGTCGCCGACGTCGACGAGGATGCGGGCGCCGGTCCTGATGCCGATGCCGGGCATGGACATCAGGACCCTGGAAAGAGGGTGGGCCTCCAGTAGTTCCTCGATCCGGTGAGCCAGCAGTTTGCGCTGGTCAAGCACTGCGTGGAGCGAGGAGGCGAGGCTGGGGACGATCAGTGCGGCCGCACCCGTGCCCGGAACAACGACGGTCTGCTCGTCGAGCGCGGTGAAGACGTCGTCGATCAGCCGCTCGGCCATGCGGGGCGCCTTTGGACGGATCAGTGCGATGAGCCGTCGGCGTCCAGCCTTGCGGATCTGGGCTGGCGAGCCGAACTGATCCAGCAGCCCGAGCACGGCTGGGTGCTGCATGCGCGGGCCCAGGACCCGTTCCAGGTGCGGATGGATCTGGGTGAACAGGCCCCGCAGTCGGTTCGACAGACGGGTCGCTTCCGCGGCGAGGTCGTCGTCGAACCCAACGATCATCGACAGCTCGGCGATCGTCTCGTCGTCGAGGTCGACCGAGCGCAGCGTGTGCGGCATCGCCCTGGCCGCGTCGGCGATGATGAACGCGTCCTTCGCGTCGGTCTTGGCCTCGCCGGGGTAGAGGTCAGCGATCCGCCGCATGGTCAGGCCGGGCAGGTAGGCGACGTGACAGCCCAGGTCACGGGCGATGGTCAGCGGCAGGGCACCGATGGAGGCGACCTGGTCGACGACCACGAGGACGGTGCCGTGCTTGGCTTGCAGCCTGGCGAAGACCTCGCGGAGTTTGGGCTCGCTGTTGGGCAGCCGCTTGTCGAAGGTCTTCTTCCCGCCCGGGGTGAGTGCGGTGGCGTGGTGTTCGCCCTTGCCGACGTCCAGGCCGAGGTAGACGTCGATGTCGCTGGTGTCGATCACGTCGTGGTTCCTTCGGTGCTGTCCATCCGGCCTGCCACGGCACTGATCGCCACATCCACATTACGAAGAGCCTCCCGACCTGCGAAGAAGCCGGTGGTCATGCCCCTAATCAGCGGTCTGTCAGTGCCTCCGGAGCCGGTGACACCACCCCCCAGGCCATGCACTCGACAAGGGGAGGTAGTCATGCCAACTCCGAAGGCCGGTAACCCCGTTGCGGGGCTACGAAGACGGTAATGGGGGGGGGGGCCGAACCGGCGCTGGCCGGCGCCCTGCACCTGCTGGAGCGCACGGCACGGGAGACCGGGCCGGAGGGCGGCCCGCACTGATCGGCGCGGCACCGTACGGCCGGCCTCATCCACGTTCCGCCGTGCCAGTCAGATGACGGATGTGCGCGCGTACCGGCCACGGAAGACTCTGCGGCACACAGTTCACACATGATGTGCGGAGGGGGAGAACGTGACGAGACATGACAGGTGTGACCGGCCTGGCCGGGGCCGGCCCGCACTGACCCTGGTGCGGTGTTCCGGCGAGGACCGGCGGGCGCCGGTCGCACTGTCCCTGCTCACCAGGCGCCCCATGCCGGCCGGTGTCCGCGGCGCGCTCGTGACGGTGACGGGCGGCCGGCTCATGGCCACCTGGCTGCCGTCGAGAGGACCGTCGCGCATCCCGCCGGGCCGGGTCATGCTGTCCTGGACACCGTCCGCCGGGGGCCGGAGCGACGTCACGGCCCGGCTGGGGCTGGCCGGCGCGCAGGTGCTGCTCGCGCTCTGGCCGGGCCTGCGTGGTGAGTGGTCCGACGTCGTCCGGCCCACCGTCGCGGAGGTGACCGAACTGCACGCCGCGCTGCACCTGGCGACGGCGGTCCTGGACCGGCTGGCCGACTGAACGCCGCCGCGCACAGGGCGTTCTCAGGCCGTATCGCGGTCGGCGGCCAGCCGGTCCAGGAAGAGGGCGAGCCGCTCGTTCGTCTCGCGGTGGTCGTTGCGCCGGAGCTGTTCGGGCCGCTGCACGAAACGGTGGTCGTCGAGTGCGGCCAACTCCCGCCCCGCCGACGCGATGAGGGCCTCCACGATGTCCTGGTCGAACTCCATGTGGCACTGGAACCCGTACAGGAACCTGCCGTACGCCACGATCTGCCGGGGACAGCCCGCGCTGCCCGCCAGGACGGTCGCGTCGGGCGTCAGACCGGGCATGTCGCGGTGCCAGTGCCCGGTGTCGAAGGTCTCGTCGAAGCCGGCGAACAGCGGATGGCGCCGGCCGGCCTCGGTGAGCGTCACGGGGAAGGAACCGACCTCCGGTTCCGGGCTGCGCAGACAGGGCGCCCCGAGCGCCTCGCCGAGCAACTGCGCGCCCAGGCAGACGCCGACGACGGCCTTGCCCGCCGCCGCGCACCGGGCGATCAGCGCCGTCTCCGCCACCGCGTCGAAGTAGGGGCACTCGGCGGTGGTGGTGGCGGGGGACTGCGGACCGCCCATCACGACGAGCAGGTCGATGCCGTCGGCTGTGACCGGGAGCGTGTCGCCGGCGTGGAGGCGGGTGGAGGTGACGGTGTGTCCCCGGTCCCGGGCCCACCGGGCGTAGGCGCCCGGGGCCTCGAAGGCTTCGTGGACGATGAAGTGGACACGCATGAGCTGTTCGACTCCTGTTCGGGGCTCTCCCCGTGACGGCGGGGGCGGCCGGAAGCGGCCGGGATCAACGGTTGGCCGCTCCCGGCCGCCGCGGGGTCCGCCGCCGGCCGCGACCGGCCGGGCGTTCAGTCGAAGACGACGACGCCGCGCAGGTTCTTGCCGTCGCGCAGATCCTGGTAGCCCTCGTTGATCCGGTCCAGGGTGTAGGTGGCGGTCACCAGCCCGTCCAGCCGCAGCCGGCCGGACCGCCACAGGTCCAGCAGGCGGGGGATGTCGGTCTGCGGGTTCATGGAGCCGTAGATGCAGCCTCTGATGTCGACCTCGCGGGTGAGCAGCCAGTCGGAGACCGCGTGGATCTCGAAGTCCGCGTTGGCGAGGCCGGTGATCACGACGGTGCCGGACTTGCCGACCGCGGCCTGCGCGGACTGCACCACTTCCTGGTCCACCTCGCCGACCGTGACGAGTGCCTGGTCGGCCATCTCGCCGCCGGTGAGCGTCCGTACCCGCTCGATGGCCGGGGCCGCGTCGGCGAAGGCGTGCGTGGCGCCGAACTCCAGGGCCGTCTCCCGCTTCATCGCGACCGGGTCGACGGCGACGACATGGGCCGCGCCGGCGTGCACGGCGCCCTGTACGGCGTTGATGCCGATGCCGCCGATGCCGAAGACCACGACGGTGTCGCCGGGACGTACCCGGCCGGTCTCCGTGGCGGTGCCGAAGCCGGTCGGCACGCCGCAGCTGACCAGGACGGCCTTCTCGGGCGGCACGGTGTCGTCGACGCACACGATCGAGCGCTCCGAGGTCACCAGCCGTTCCGAGAAGGCGCCGAGTTGGCGGAACGAACCGACGTCACGGCCGTCCAGGTGGAACCGGTAGGTGCCGTCCCACAGCGGGCCGTCCGGCACGTCGCCGTAGACGCAGAGGTTCTGGCGTCCGGTGGAGCAGTAGCGGCACAGGCCGCACGCGGGCACGAAGGTGCACACGACCCGGTCACCGGGCTTGACCTTGGTCACGCCCGGCCCGGTCTCCTCCACGATGCCGGTGGCCTCGTGGCCGCCGACAATGGGGAGCGCGGTGGGGAGGGCGCCGCTGAGGAGGTGCAGTTCGGAGTGGCACAGCCCGGCGGCGTCCACCCGGACCAGCACTTCCCCCTGAGCGGGCCCGTCAAGATCCAGCTCGACCACCTCGAACGGCTTGCCCACCTCGAAGAGAACAGCGGCCTTGGTCTTCATACGTACCTCACTGACGATCGGAGCACATGTGTGCTTAGGTGCACATCAGTGGTACGAGGGGAACGGGGCCGAAGGTTCGCGTCGGCCCTCAGCGGACCGTCGCGCGGGCGGCCCGCTCGATGACGTCCGCCACCAGGTGCGGGTGGGAGACGGCGACCGAGTGGGAGGCGGCGACCTCGGTGGTGTGGGCATGGGCGCGCTCGGCCATGAAGCGCTGCACGGCCGGCGGGATGTTCAGGTCCTGGGTGGTGATGACGTCCCAGGTGGGCTTGGTCTTCCAGGCGGCCGTGGTGGCCTTCTCCTCCAGCGCGGACTGGGCGATCGGACGCTGCTCGGCGGCCATCAGGGCGGCCTGCGCCCGGGGGACGTCGGCGGCGAACTGATGGCGGAACTTGTCCTGCTGGATGTACAGGTCGGTGGCGGTGGTGCCGTCGGCCTGGGTGTAGGTGGCCGGGTCGAGGGCGTCGGGGAGGGTGGAGCCCGGGTACTTGTTGGTCAGTTCCAGGGCGCTCTCGCCGGGGGCGGGGAGGAAGGCGGCGACGTAGACCAGGGCCTTGACCGAGTCGTCGCCGGTGGCGGCCTCGCTGATGACGTTGCCGCCGTAGGAGTGGCCGACCAGGATCTTCGGGCCCTTGACGTGGTCGAGGACCGTACGCAGGGCGGCGGCGTCGGAGGCCGGGCCGCGCAGCGGGTTGGCGGCGGCGACCACGGGGTAGCCGTCGGCGCGCAGTTCGTCGATGACGCCGTTCCAGCTGGAGCCGTCGGCGAAGGCGCCGTGCTCCAGGACGACGGTCGGCTTGGTGTGCTTGGCGTGCTTGGCCTGCGCGGTGGTCTCCGGGGCGCCGTTGGCGGTGCCGGCGAGGGCGAACGCGCCGAGCGCGAGTCCCGCCGTGACCGTCGAGACCACACCCGTCACCAGTCGCTTGCGTCCGCCCTTGATGCTCGCCACGGTTCTGTCCCTCTCGTATGTTCCGGCAGCGGTGTGGGGCCGGTGCTCACCGACCCACATCACCGCTTTGACTGGTGACGAATCTGTCAGACGGTGCGTCACCTGTCAAGCAGGTGACGAAACGAGTGTGGCCCACGGGTCGCGCACGAGGGTGTCGGCGAGCGCGCGGGCGCAGCCGGCCAGCATCCGCTCGCCCTTCTCCGGACTCGCCGCGCGGGCGTCCCCCGCGACCCCGGACTCGGTGATCCGGTCGAAGGTCACGGCCATGTACACCGGTTCGGTGGACTCGGCGGGCAGCGTGATCCGCGGTCCGTGCGCCTCGGGCAGGTGCTCGGCACGGATGAGGCCGGGGTGGGCGGCCATCATCATGGAGGTCTCGCCCTCGCAGGCGTGCATGAGGCCGTCCTGGGTCTCCAGGGTGTCGCGGACGACCTCCCGGCCGGCCCCGAAGTAACTGGCGAACGCGATGGGTGTGGCCAGCTCCACGGTCAGCTCGGTGGTGAGGGCGTGGAGCGCGGTCATGTTGCCGCCGTGGCCGTTGACGATCAGGACGCGCGAGAAGCCGGCCCGGAGCACCGAGCGGCAGATGTCCCGCAGCAGGGCGTGCAGCGTGGGCAGGCTGAGGGTGAGGGTCCCGCCGAACGGCATGTGGTGCTCGGACAGGCCGGTCGGGATCGACGGCGTCACGACCACGCCGGTCCGCTCCGACGCCAGCAGCGCCGCCCGCCGGCACACCTCCGCGGCCAGGAAGTCGTCCACGCCGGTGGGCAGATGGGGGCCGTGCTGCTCGGTCGCGCCGATCGGCAGCAGTACCACCGCGTCCCGGGCGGCCAGGGCGCGCAGTTCGGCGGCGGTCAGACGGTTCCAGTGGACTTCGGTCATCGGGAGCTCCTCCTGGGAAAGACGGACGGCCCGAGGGGCGGAAGCCCCCGGGCCGGTGACGGACATGGGTGCGGCGGGTCGGGGCTCAGAGGTGGTCGGCGTCGACCACGGCCTGGGCGAAGGCGGTGGGCGCCTCCTGCGGCAGGTTGTGGCCGATGTTCTGGATCGTGCGGTGCGCGTAGGGGCCGGTGAAGTGGTTGCGGTAGGCCGAGCCGTCGCCGGGAGCGGTGAACGGGTCCAGGGCAGCGTCGAGGGTGACGGTGGGGACGCCGATGGAGGGCTGGGCGGCGAGCAGCTTCTCGTGGCGGGCGTAGCGGTGGTCGGTGTCGACCAGGCCGATCCGCCAGCGGTAGTTGAAGAGCACGATGGCCGCGTAGTCGGGGTTCTTGAACGCCTCGGCGGTGCGGTTGTACGTGGCGTCGTCGAAGTTCCAGTTGGGGGAGACCAGGGTCCACACGTAGCGGCACAGCGCCAGGCGGCTCTCCTCGGCTTCCATGGCCGCCTTGCCGCGCGGGGTGGCGAAGTACCACTGGTACCACCAGGTGTGCTCGACGGCCGGGCTCGCGGGCGCGAGCTGTGCCTTGCGGTCGGTGATGAGGTAACCGCTGGTGGAGACCATGGCCTTGACCCGCTCCGGCCACAGGGCGGCGATGATGTCGGCGGTGCGTGACCCCCAGTCGAAGCCCGCCAGAACCGCCTTGTCGATCTTCAAGGCGTCCATCAGCGCGATGACGTCCAGCGCGATCGCGGACTGCTCGGCGGTGCGGGGGGTGTGCCGCGACAGGAAGGTCGTGCTGCCGTGTCCGCGCAGGTAGGGAACGATGACGCGGTAGCCGAGACCGGCGAGCAGCGGGGCGACGTCGACGTAGCTGTGAATGTCGTACGGCCATCCGTGCAGCAGCACGACGACCGGGCCGTGGGCCGGGCCGGCCTCCGCGTAACCGACGTTCAGCACACCTGCCTTGACCTGCTTGAGCTTGCTGAAGGAGGTGTGGGTGCCCGGCGTGACGGCCGGCACGGTGGGCGTCTGCGCGCCGCTGCCCGGACGTCCGTGCGAGGCGGTGGCGGCGAACGCGTCGGTGCCCAGGCCCGACAGCGAGACCGCGGCCGCGCCGGTGCCCAGGCCGACGGCCTTGCTGAAAGTACGCCTGTTGATCATGTCAAACCTTCCGTCGAGCGGTGTCCGGTGACCCTCGCACAGCTTGCCGTCACCTGTCCAGCCGGTGACGGGGCGCGAGAGCCGGTGACGAGGTGTGAGAGCGGGTGCGGGAGCGATGCCCACACTCTGGCCTCCGGCCCGCGCGGGACGCATCAGTCAAATGACGGAAAAAGGGATGGCGCCCATGCACACGTGTGAGGATCAGTCGTCCTGGCCCTCCTCCAGCCGGGCCAGCGCGTCGCGCAGGGCGGCGCGGGAGGTGATGCCGAGCTTGGGGAAGACCCGGTACAGATGGGAGCTGACCGTGCGCGGCGACAGCCGCATCCGCTCGCCGATCTCCTTGTTGGTCAGCCCGGCCGCGGCGAAGCCGGCGATCCGGCGTTCCTGCCAGGTCAGTTCGGCCGACCGCGGCACGGACGCGACGCGAGTGGCCAGCCCGGAGGCCCGCAGTTCGTGCTGGGCCCGCTCCGCCCAGGGGGCCGCGCCGAGCCGCCCGAACGTCTCCGCCGCCCGCAGCAGCGGCGGCCGGGCCTCCTGGGAACCCCGGGTGTGCCGCAGCCGGACGCCGTGGGCGAGACGGAGGCGGGCCAGTTCGAAGGGGAAGTGCTCGGCGGCCGGATGACGCTCGACCCGCTCGTGCAGGCGGTCGGCCTCGGCGGGATCGGTCGCGGTCATCGCGAGGGCACCCCAGGTCAGCAGCGCCAGCCGGGGCGAGAGGTCGGGCAGCCCGGCCCGCAGCGCGGCCCTGGCGTGGGCGCGGGCCTGTTCGGCTCGGCCGGTGTGCAGGGCCGCCTCCACCAGGTCCAGCAGGGTGCGGGACGCCTGGTGCGCGTACGGTGCGAAGACGTCCGGGGGTGTGATGCCGATGGCGTGCAGGTAGGCGGCCTCGTGGTCGCCGTCGGCGAGGGCGGCGGTGGTGCCGACGGCGTCGGTGATCTGGGTGAGGAAGCCGACGCCGCGGGGGCGGGCCCAGGCGTCGACGGCGGCCTGCAACTCCCGGGCCCGGTCGGTCTCGCCGCGCAGCGCGGCCAGCAGTCCCAGATACGCCCGGGTGTGATGGGCCAGCTACAGGTATCCGTGCGTCGTCGTCAGCTCCAGGCAGCGCTGCCCGGTGCGTTCGGCCTCCGCCCACTCGCCGACCGCGATCTGGTCCAGCATCACCAGGTGCAGCGTCGTCATGCTGTTGCGCACGAAACCCGTCTCGGACTGGCGGTCCACGGAGTGCTGGAGGTGCTGCCGGTACCGGCTGAGGGTGTCCACATGGTAGGCGGTCACACCCAGCCAGGTGATGTCCCAGGGGTCCAGCTCCGCGATCCCCGTGAACTCCGCCTCGACCCGCTCGCGCACCCCCGAGCCGTGCCGGACCACATCGCTCCACGCGTCGCCGTAGATCCGGGAGCGGGGCGGCACCTCGTCCGCCAGGGAGTCGAGCAGCGCGCGGGTCTCCTCCCACTGGCCGGCGTCACCGGCGTACTGGTCGACCGCGAGCAGCAGGTTCACCAGCCGGGCCAGCACCTCCGTGGTGCCGCGCCGGTGCCCGGCCCGCACGCACGCGATGGCCGCCGTCACCCTGCGGTGCGCACCCGTCACGTCGCCGTCTTCAAAGAGGGTCATGTACGCCGCTGTCAGCACGGACGCCGGCGGGTCGTCGGTGCCCGGTGCCCGGTCGGCGCGGACCAGCCGGCGGGCCTGGTCGAAGAGTCCGGCGTGGCCCGCGACGAAGGCCGCGTCGTCGATCCGGCGGGACCGTTCCGCGGGGCTCTCGCTCAGCTCGGCCGCCCGGGTCAGCCAGGTCATCGCCGCGACCGCGCCGCCCCGCCGGGTCGCGGACTCGGCCGCCGCCTCCAGAGCGCGCGCGACCTCCTCGTCGGGGTCGACCGTCGCGGCGGCCAGGTGGGTGGCCCGGCGCTCGACGTCGTCGTGGTGCACCCGGGCGAGTGCGGCGTGCGCGGCCCGGCGCTGGTTGGGCGTGGCGGTCCGCACCACGGTGGAGCGGATCAGCGGATGCCGGAAGACGAAGTCGCCGCTGACCGGGTCGACGGTCAGCAGCCCGGCCGCCACCGCCTCCTCCGCGTCCCGCATCCGGTACTGCCGGGTCCCCGGTGCGGCCGGTGCGGCGCCCCGCGTCGCGCCGACACCGTCGAGGGCGCCGCGCAGCAACTCCTCGCGGACCTTGTCGCCGAGCCGGTCCAGACGGGCGCCGTACACGTGGTGCAGCCGCCGGGGCAGGGGCAGCGAGGCGTCGCGCAACCCGAGGCAGTCCGCCGCCGCGATCCGGCGGGCGGGGCTGCCGTCGGTGGGGCCGCCGAGGGCGTGCGCGGGCAGTTCCAGCAGGGCGAGCGGATTGCCCCGGGCACGCTCCAGCACCAGGTCGCGTACGCCGGGGTCGATGCCGGGACGGTGCTGGTCCAGCAGCTTGCGGGCCGCCTCCTCCGGCAGGGCCGCGACCGGCAGTTCCGGCAGGGCGGCGGTGTCGAAGTCGGAGGCGGTGTCCGAACGCAGGCCGATCAGCAGCTTGACGGAACCGCCGGTCAGCCGCCGCCCCGCGAAGCCCAGCACCGCGACGCTGGACGCGTCCAGCCACTGGCCGTCGTCCAGGACGAGCAGCAGCGGCCCGGCCGAGGCGGCCAGGGACAACAGGTCCAGGACGGCGATACCGAGCGACATGACGGACGGCGGCTTCCCCGGGCCCCGGCCGAACGCGGCGTCGAACACCGTGCGGTGCACCTCGTCGAGGCCGGCCGTGGCCGGCAGCAGCGGGTGCAGGAGCTGGTGCAGCCCCGCGAGCGGCAGCCCTGACTCCGCCTCCGCCCCGGCCGCCCGGACCACCTCCTGACCCGAACGTGCGGCCAGGCGCGCGGCGTGGTCGAGCAGGGCGCTCTTGCCCACGCCCGCCTCCCCGCGCAGGACGAGCGCCTGGCCCTCACCGGCCGCCACGAACCCGGACAGCCGCTCCCTCTCGTCGTCCCGGCCGACCAACGGCACGAGTGACTCCACGGTGCCCCACTCCCCTCACCCCTACCGGACATGTGTGCGCCTCAGGAGCCTATGTGTGCGGAAGCCCGGCCTGATGCACACCCCCGTGGGCAGAGTACGTCCTGATGTTCCGTTTCGTCACCCGATGTCCGCACAACGGACCTCATCCGGCCGGAAGTTCGCCCCACACTCCCGCGCATGCGCACAACCGACATCACCGACGAACCGGGACGTTCGACCGGCCGATGAGCGAAGTCGTGATCACCCGACGCTCGAAACCTGCTTCCGCTTCGAGGCACGTGTGTCATGGTGCGGGGTGGTCATCTGTGACCGCCCCCGGACAGCGGGGCGGTCCACCCCTCCCACCCCTGGAGTGATCATGCACGGTCCGAGACGCCGACGCGGCGGCGCAACGGCGACCACCGTCGCCATCGCCGTCGCGGTCGGCCTCACCCTGGCGTCCCCGTACGCCGCCGCGTCCCCACCGGCGGCCTCCCACGGCACGACGTCCACGGCCACCCCCATATACCAGGACACCAGTTACTCCTTCGAGGAGCGGGCGGCCGACCTCGTCTCCCGGATGACGCTGGAGCAGAAGGTCCGCCAGCTCATCACCAATGAGGCCCCGGCCATCCCCAGCCTCGGCGTCCAGGGCTACACGTACTGGAGCGAGGCGCTGCACGGCGTCCAGTCGCTGGGCAACTCCAAGAACGCCGGGGACGACACCGCCTGGCCGATGAAGGCCACCGGCTTCCCCACCAGCCTCGCCACCTCGATGGCCTGGGACCCCACCCTCCAGTACCAGGAGGGCTCGGCGATCTCCGACGAGGCCCGCGGCTTCCTCGACAAGTCGCTGTTCGGCGTCAGCCGCAACAACCTCGGCAGCTCCGCCGACAACTACGGCGCGCTGACCTACTTCGCGCCGACCGTCAACAACGACCGCGACCCGCTGTGGGGCCGGCACGACGAGTCCTACGGCGAGGACCCCTACCTCCAGACGCAACTGGGCGTGCAGTTCGTCAACGGCTTCCAGGGCCAGAAGCCCGACGGCACGTCGGTCAACGGCTATCTGAAGGCCGCCGCGACGGCGAAGCACTACGCCCTCAACAACGTCGAGGACGCTCGCACCGCGATCAGCTCCGACGTCAACGACACCCAGCTGCGCGACTACTACACCAAGCAGTTCGCCGGGCTGATCGGTCAGGCGCACGTCGCGGGCCTGATGACCTCGTACAACGCGATCAACGGCACGCCCGCGGTCGCCAACACCTACACCAACAACGCCCTCGCCAAGCGCACCTACGGCTTCGCGGGCCTGACCACCTCGGACTGCGGCGGCGTCGGCACGACGTACAAGCTGCCGAACGACGGGCACGACTGGGCGCCGTCGCCCTGGTCCACCAACGGCTCCAAGACCGACCCGCAGTGGATCGACGACACCACCGGCGAGACCGTCGACGCCCGCGCCGCCGGCCAGGCGTTCGCCCTGCGCTCCGGCAACGACCTGAACTGCTCCGGCGACGAGATGACCACCGCCAACGTGATGGAGGCGGTGCGCGCGGGCCTGCTCAGCGAGGACGTCCTCGACACCTCCCTGGTCCGGGTCTTCACCGTCCGCATGCGGACCGGCGAGTTCGACCCGGCCGGCAGCGTCCCGTACACCTCCATCGACAAGTCGGTCATCCAGAGCGCCGACCACGTGGACCTGGCGACCAAGGCCGCCGACGCCTCCATGGTGCTGCTGAAGAACAGCGACCTCGCCGCTACCGGCAAGCCACTGCTGCCGCTGAAGGCGTCCGCCGTTAACAAGGTGGTCGTCCTCGGCGACCTCGGCGACTCCGTCAACCTCGGCAGCTACGGCAACGGCCCGGACAAGCAGATTTCGGTACGCCAGGGCATCACCGACGCCCTGAAGGCCGCCAACCCCGGTGCGACCGTCACCTACGACGCCGCCGGCACCAGCACCACCAACACCGCCGCCGTCTCCCTCAGCTCCGCCACCCAGGCCGCCGTCAAGGCCGCCGACGTGGTGGTTGTCGCCGTCGGCACCGACGAGGACACCGCCGGCGAGGGCAAGGACCGGGCGAGCCTCGCGCTGCCCGGCAACTACAACTCGCTGATCGACCAGGTCGCCGCCCTCGGCAACCCGAACGTCGTGCTGGACATCCAGGCGATCGGCGCGGTCGACATCTCCGCCCGCCAGTCCAAGGCCGCCTCCATTCTGTTCAGCGCCTACAACGGTCAGAGCCAGGGCACCGCACTCGCCGACGTGCTGTTCGGCAAGCAGAACCCGCAGGGGCACCTGACCTTCACCTGGTACAAGGACGACTCCCAGCTCACGGGCAAGAACAACTACGGGCTCACCCCCGACCAGAGCGACGGCAAGGGGCAGACGTACCAGTACTTCACCGGCACGCCGTCCTACCCGTTCGGGTACGGGCAGAGCTACACGACGTTCTCCTACTCGGCGGCGACGCTCGACAAGTCCAGCATCACCGCCGACGGCACGGTCAACGTCTCCTTCGACGTGACCAACACCGGCAGCGTGGCCGGCGCCACCGTCGCCCAGCTCTACGCCGCGAACTCCTTCACCGTCTCCGGCGTGACCATGCCCAAGCAGCGCCTGGTCGGCTTCAAGAACACCGGCGTCCTCGCGCCCGGTGAGAAGCTGCACGTGACGCTGGAGGTCAAGGCGTCCGATCTGAGCGTGTGGAACGCCTCGACCGCCAAGCAGACGGTCCACCCGGGCGCCTGGGCGCTGAAGGTGGCCTCCGACTCCGCCACCGTGCAGAGCACCGCGACCGTGAACATCACCGGCTCCCTGACGCCCAAGGTCAGCACGGTCACCGTCCAGCCCGGCAAGGTCGTCTACCACGCCGGCGAGACCCTGGACCTGACCAAGAAGAACCCCTGGATCAAGGACGACACGGACCCGGACAAGGAGCAGCGGGACACCTCCATCACGGCCGACGGCATCGTGGAGGCGGTCAACAACGACCAGTCCTTCGCCGACCTGTCGAAGACGTCCGTGACGTACTCCAGCAGCAACCCGGCCGTCGCCACCGTGAACTCGGCGGGCATCGTCACCGCCGGCGCGGACGGCGTCGCCACCATCAAGGTCACCGTCGGCGGCGTCACCGGTTCCATGGTGATGGTCGTCAAGGACACCCTCGCCGTGCACACTCCGCAGTTCGTGACCGCGGGCCAGGCGGCGACCGTGACCACCGCCGTGACCAACGGCACCGGTACGGCGCTGTCCAACGTGAACGTCACGCTGCCCGCCCCGTCCGGCTGGACCGTCAAGGCCACCACCGCGACCCTGTTCACCTCGGTCGCGCCGGGCGCCACGGCCACCACCACCTGGCTGGTCACCCCGCCCTCCGGCGTAGCCCCCGGCACCTATCCGCTGACCGCCACCGCCACCCACAGCGGCGGCTCCTACACCTCCGACGCGACCCTTCTGGTGCCGTTCGCCTCGGTGAAGGCGGCGTACACCAACGTCGGCATCACCGACGACGCCGACCCCGCCCCGGGCAAGTACGACGGCGGCGGATTCAGCTTCTCCAAGCAGGCGCTGGCCGCCCAGGGCGTCTCCGCCGGGTCCCTCACCACCGGCGGCCTGACCTACCAGTGGCCCGACGCCACAGGCACGGCCAACGCCATCGACACCAAGGGACAGGCCGTCCTGCTCTCCGGGTCGGGCGGCTGGCTGGGGCTCATCGGCAGCGGCACCAGCGGCCCCCACCAGGGCATCGGCACCATCGTCTACACCGACGGCTCCACCCAGAGTTACGGCCTCGGCTTCTCCGACTGGTGGGACAACGACAACGTCTCCCAGGGCAGCAGCCGCCTCGGCACCTACGACTACATCAACAGCCACGACGGCAAGGTGAACCAGAAGGTCAGCCTCTTCACCACCAAGGTGCGGCTCGACGCGGGCAAGACGGTCCAGGCCGTCATCATGCCCACCTCCGGCGAGGCCGGCACCCCGCAGGGCCACGTCTTCGCCATGGCGATCGGCGGCACCCCGCAGACCCCGGCACCCCAGCCCGACGGCCCGACCGGCCACATCACCGGCCAGGGCGACAAGTGCGTCGACCTCGCGGCCGGACCGGCGGCAGGCGTCCAGGCGACCCTCGCCACCTGCGACGACGACACCTCCCAGCAGTGGACCCTCGGCGCCGACAAGACCCTGTGGAACCAGGGCAAGTGCCTGTCCACCGCCCAGGGCGGCACCACCAACGGCACGGACGTCGTCCTCGACTACTGCGACGGCTCCAAGAACCAGCAGTGGACGGTGGACTCCGACAACAGCTATCTGGTCAACGCCGCCTCCGGGCTCTGCCTGGAGAACGCCAACGGCTCCACCGCCGACGGCAACCCGCTGATCATCTGGACCTGCAACAACGGCGACCTCGGCCAGAAGTGGAAGGTCCCCACCGACACCCCGTCCGGTCCCTCGGGCCGCATCGCGGGCTACAACGGCAAGTGCGCCGAGGTCACGGGCGGCGCGACCGCCGACGGCACGGCGATCCAGCTGAACACCTGCGGCACCGGTACGCAGCAGGTGTGGACGGCGGCCTCCGACGGCACGCTCCGCGCGCTCGGCAAGTGCCTGACGGCCGCGGGCGGTGCGACGGCGGACGGCACACCGGCACAGCTCGCCACCTGCACGGGCGCGACCTCGCAGAAGTGGACCGCTGACACGAAGGGCCAGGTGGTCGGCTCGCAGTCGGGCAAGTGCCTGGACGCGACGGGGCCGAGTTCGGCGAACGGTACGAAGCTCCAGTTGTGGGCGTGTGCCGCGTCGGACAATCAGCTCTGGAGTGTGCCGACGTCCCGTCCGACGGGTGTGATCAGTGGTTACGGCGGTAAGTGCGCCGAGGTGGCGGGGTCGCTGTCGGCGAACGGGACGGCGATCCAGCTGAACACGTGCGGGACGGGCAGTGGCCAGTCCTGGACGGTGGCCGCTGACGGCACGGTGCGGGCGCTGGGCAAGTGCCTGACGGTGGCGGGCGGTGCGACGGCGGACGGTACGGCGGTGCAGCTGGCGTCGTGCGCGGGCGCGACGTCGCAGAAGTGGACGTCGGACGCCAAGGGCCAGCTGGTCGGGACGGGTTCGGGCAAGTGCCTGGACGCGACCGGCCCCAGCTCGGCCAACGGCACCAAGCTCCAGATCTGGACCTGCGCGGCCAGCGCCAACCAGCTCTGGAAGCTTCCCACCGCCTGATCCGCGGGAGGACTAGGAAGCCGGGCCCGGCGGGGAGGTGTTCCCGCCGGGCCCTTGCCATGTGCCCACGCCGCGCAGGAACGTGTCGACCACGACGTCCGCGGCCTGCCCGGGGGAGAGCTGGCCGTAGCGGCGCGCCACCAGGCCCACCATCTCCGGCAGCAGCGGCCCCGCCCACCCCTCCGGCAGATCCCGGCGCAGCAGCCCCTCCTCGGCGGCTCGCCGCAGGAACGCGTCGACCTCCGCGACGCAGGCGTCCCGGCGCCGGCGTACGGCCTCGTCGGCGAGCATCAGGGCGAGGTCGACCGGCCAGGTCCGGTTCACGGTGATGATGTTCTCGACGTAGCGGTGCAGGGCGACGGCGACGGGGGCCTCGCGCAGCCGGGCGTCCTCGACGGCCCGCTCGATGGCCGCCAGGCGTGACGCGTAGATCGCGGCGAGCAGGTCCTCACGGGAGGCGAAGCGCCGGTAGACGGTGCGCCGGTCCACTCCCGCCTCGGTGGCGATGCTCGCGATGCTCGCGCCGGGGTCGGCGGCGAGCAT